>CAJCCR010000419.1 GCA_903960945.1 uncultured Planctomycetaceae bacterium | reverse complement strand
GGCAGTCAAAGCTTCATGAGCAGGCGCATTGCCGCCAAACCATTCGTATCCCTGTTTCTTATTCTGGGCATTCATGCATTCAAACGCAGTGAGTTTTGCATACCCATTTTCAAGAAGAGCCAACGCTCGTTTTTCAATCTCCGGATTATTCTGATTGCTCTCTCGCAAATAATCCAATACCAGAAGATTCGGGTAATTGGTGGTCGAGGTTTGCTCAAAACAACCATGCGGCTCCCGTAGCATTCCCTCCAAACCCTTCTGGAGATCCGCAAGCACGGATGGATAAACCCTTGCACTCACCTTCAAAGTTCCAGGGATAATCGATTCGGGCAATTTGATTTTCGAAACCATCGTGCCTTCAAGAGTATCCGAATAAGCATCCGCTACAGGAAACCCAGAAGACGAAACCTTGATGGTCTGCCTGATGGCATCTTGAGCAAACCCCTGCACTTTCCCATTAAATCCAAGGACAATGTCGCCATCAACGATCTCAGGCTTGAATTTGTAAAGCTTTCTCAGAGTTTGATTGGGCTGGAGTTCAAGGGTTAAGTTTTCCTGGCCCTGCAAAAGCTTGAACCCTTCGAATCGTTCGAGGTTAATGGTTGCAGTTCTCTTTTCGGAAGAATTACTTGTGATTGCAAGCGGAATGATAATTTCATCACCCGCAGAGATTTCCAAAGGAATCTTGGGTTGTAACACAAGTGGAAGGCGAGATTCCAAAACGATCTTCGCAGATCCAAGTCTGCCATCCAAGGTGTGGGCAAAAGCAGTTGCGGTAAAACTTGTAACGGAATCACTTAAATCAAAAACAGCCTCTGCTTTACCATCCTCAGTGATGATGAAGGGCTTCCAGCAAAGGGTTTCAGAAAAATCAGTGCGAAGCTCGAGCCTTTCGCCTTGCGTTCTTTCATGGGCAAATTCACGAACCACCATAGGCGACATCAGCACTTGCGCGCGTAATTGTCGCATTGGGGCTGCCGCTGCACCTGCTGGCCTTGCAAACCCGTTTTGCTTGTCCTCCTGCAGCGCCTTCTTCATGAACATACCATTTTGGGGCGCCAGTTGCTGTTCCTGATTAATGTTGCGACGATCTTGATTCTGAACACCGCGCCCTTCAAGCTCTAATCGGTTGAGGTTAAAACCTTTTTTATCCTCATTCAAATTACGATTTTTCGCAGCCATCATTCCAGGCTTAGCACCAAAGTTCCCAGCAATACCAGGCGCTTGATTTTGCACATTTAAACCGCCCACAATATTGTCAGCCTTCATTGCTAAGGGCAAAGGCATGGCTGCCATCTCTTTAGCTGCATCCATCTGAGGAAGTTCCATCATCATTGCAGCGACAGGCACGGCACCTGCATCCATAGCTGGGGCTGGCCCATTTTGCATTGCAAATTGACCATCATCCTTAATCATTCCCAAAGGCAAAAACATCAATGCAAGCCCCATTACACTAATACCAAACCCTAGAGCAATCCTGCCCTTCCTACTATAAATCAGCCCATTAACCCCAAGGCCAGCAGCAAGCAAAAGGATCAAAGCACCAACCATTTTAAAAAGGTTTTGCTTCAAGTTTTCAAAGAAACTCTTCCAAGCATTTAATTTGCTGATCGCAAGCAACACCGCAGGTGAAGGCTCTGCTGCGTTCTTAGCTTGAAGCGCTTTATCAGCTTCAGCCTGTGCATCGTTTATTTTTTTCTGATACTCGGTAAAAATTTTGTCCACCGGTTCCATTGCAAGATCTTTAGACTGGGTAGAGGACTGCCCAATGGTAACAAGCAAATTGTCCGCTTCTTCCTTGTGCATTTGTCTGAATTTCGAAGGGTCCTGCTCAGCAAAGCGGCGCCAACCCTGCGAACCAAGCAACAAATCTAAAGCCTCGGATGCCCGTGGATGCTCGCCTAGCAAAACATCGGTGTATTCAAGATCCTGCGATTTGCGAATCTCCGTGGTGAGAAGAAAATGGGTGGGCATTGTGCGTGCGGTTTTTTCGTCCGCCATGGTTAGCACACTACGATCTACTACCCCAAGCATGATTATTGAAGATACCAATTTGCTAAATTCATCAGCGGTCTCGATTTTCAGTTTTACCTTCTGGCCTGGAACATAACCGGCTTGATCAGGGATCAACTTAATTCTGAGTGATTCTGCAGGGGTTCTAAAAAAGAGCCTTTCTGCAACAGGAATTAGCGTTCTAGTGCCGGGAACCGCAAGGCGTTCTTCAAAAACAGTCACCCTGCAAACTCCACCAATCGGATCAGAAAGATTAATATCTGCAGAAGTCTTGCCTTGATCCAAATAGATGGATTCCAACAACCGCCCCCTGCAATACACGCCCACCATCAGGCGGGATTTAACAGTTGAATTCACTTCAACCTTAAGGGGCTGACCGGGCCTTACAATGTTATCGACCACACGCAAAACGGTTCCTGCATCTTTAGCAGCAGGCAATTTAAAGCTACCCGCCATACCCATCGGACTGGTGATTTTAACATCATAACTGGCACCTTTTTTTGGAGTTAGCTCAAACTTTCCCAACCCCTGATTAATGCCGGGGTCTTTTTCATCGGTCAGAGTTTTAACCTGATTCAAAATTTCAACCCCGTTTTCAAAAACAGAGGCAACCACATCTGCTGGATTGCCCAAAGGTGTTCTAGCCTGAAAATAGATTTTGCTTTTAATCCCTTGAATCAAGTCGCCACCCTCAGGGAAAAACTCCATGTCCAGTTTGTTAACAATAATAGGCACAGGCTTCACCAAGGTTTCCGTATTACCACCATCATCAAACACCACAGAAATACTAGCCTGGCCTTTTTGAATAACTGCAGGCAACTTAAACTTCAATACAACTCTTCCGGATGAGTCTGTTTGGAAACGAACCTGATCAGCATTGGGGTTACCATCTACCCCTATTTGCACGCCATCTAAATTAATGGAAGCAAGCACTGGCTTACCCGACAAGGGTTTTCCATCAGAGGAAGCAGCCTTGCAGTTGGCGATAACTTCATCGCCCGGCCCATAAGACCTACGATTAAAATCAAGCTCTTTGTTAATATTAGATTTTTGATATCTGTTAACAATGAATTTACGAACCTGATCAGGGAAACGGCCAGACTGATCCTTAACCGTAAGGATGTATTCCCCACCAGGCGCCATCGGGTCAATTAAGAATGCACCCGAACCAACGCCTTTCAAGGGTTTACCATCGGGGCCTTTGATTAACTCTGCGGGCTTATCTGGGCGTGAAAGGCCACCACCACCCTGCCCAACAACCTTCTGTTCCTGTGTGGGTGTCGTTAAAACAAAGTTGAGCGCAAAATCTTCGTAGGGCGGCCTTAAGCTAAAACGCTCCAATACCAAGGCGCGAAAATAAACGGTTTCGCCTGGCTGATACATTGGCTTATCAGTTGAAAGATGCGCAACATATACAGCCGAAGCAAGCTGCAATCCCTCCTTGATTTCAAGCTGTGCGCCTGACTCCCTTTTTGCTGAAACGATAAGCGTGGGATTACTTCCAGCCCTTAGCGGCAAATCTGGGGGTACAACAATCTGCAATTGCCCCTGCCTAGTAAGTTGGGATGCGACAGGAAATCTGGTGCCTGGGTTTGCTTTATCTTCAACGAAAGCTTCAACCCGAGCCTCGACAGGCCTGCTCAAATTATCCTGCGTAAGAATCTGATAGCTGTTGGGGGCCCCGGGCTGCAAGGTCGCAGGCCCTGTTACCAATACTTTAAGTTGCTTTTTTTGAACTTCTTCGATGGCTTGATTTGCCTTAGCCATACCTTCGTTCTGTAATTGCACCACCGCTTTGGCTTTTACATTAAAGTTGGATTGAACTCTGGCGGCATATTGCTGATGATGCTCGACCACCGTGGAATTGCCTATGAAATCATAAATACCAATGCCTGCAGGTACTCCAATACCAAGCGTAAGGAACGAAGCAACCGCCCACATCCAGATCCGGGCATTCTGCATACCGGGGACTGCAGATGCACCGTACTGAAGTATTTTTGCTTGCTGTAATTCTTTCGCAACATCTTTAGGTGGAGTAAATTTAACTTCGGGGAACTGAGCCTTCGAAGCT
>CAJCCR010000418.1 GCA_903960945.1 uncultured Planctomycetaceae bacterium | reverse complement strand
TTTATCTTCAACATAGCTATCCCAATGCCGGTAGAAAAGCTTGGTAAAGACTTTTGCCTTGATGGGGCTGGCTTTGATCTCATCCATTTTTTTCTTGTTGGCAGCATCAGACTCTTTGAACGGGAGCTTGGCAAATTCGGGATAGATAGCAGAGACGAATGCGATATTTTTGCCATCGGCGCTCCAAATTGCGCCTGAGGCTTCGGTGGCAAGGTTGGTGATCTGCCTAGCTTCGCCCCCTCTAATGTCGATGGTCCAAAGTTGGTTTTCGCCCGAGCGCGAGGATTCAAAGAGAATGCGTTTGCCATCGGGGCTCCAGCGGGGGTGCCTATCTTTTTTCTCAGTGGAGGTAAGTCTTTTAGGAGGGTTTTTTCCTGCAACATCAGCCAGCCAAAGGTTGGAAGAGGATTTATTCGCATCGAGATCCACCTTGGTGACAACATAGGCGATCCAAAAGCCATCGGGGCTGATTTGCGCATCGGAAACCCGGAGGAATTTAAAAAGATCATCGACCTGCATGGGTCGTGCAGCGGTTGCGACCGTTGCGGTCATGCCAAGGATTGTAATTAATCCAAGAAGGGTAAAAAAGAATCGATCCATGATTAAGTTTCCTTGTTAAAAGAAGTACAATGGGGCAGTCTACCAAAACTGCCTAAACAAACTCCATGAAAAATGAAGAGTTTTTAGTTAGATATCTGCCCAAGTACGGTTACGTATGCGTATATTAATAAGAGAGGGTCGCGAGTGTTTGTAAAGACAAAAATTCTCGAGGTAAAAAATGTCACATGCCAGCCAGTTCATAATCGCCCGACCTAGTCTGCAAGATCCAACCTTTCAGCAAACGGTTATATTGCTTTTGCAACATGACCAGTCCGGTGCATTTGGCTTGGTAGTAAACAGGCCCCTGCCTCCACAGGCTTGGACTCTGCCCTTTCCCCTGTATCTTGGTGGCCCTTGCAAATCCGAAGGTTTACTTATGCTGCATGGTCATCAAGAATGGATGGACATGCAATCGCAGCAGGAAAAACAAATTGTGCCTGGGATTTTTATCGGCGACGAAGAATGCGTCAAGCAGGCAACCCAAAAGCATGCTGAGGAAGCTACTGGAAGATTTTTAATGATGACAGGATATGCGGGATGGGGACCAGGTCAGCTAGAAAATGAAATCAGCCAAGGAGCTTGGGCGCTCGTAAAAGCAACTAGCGAAAATCTATTCCAAATCAGTGCCCAGGATAAATGGGCCTCGCTATTGCCTTCCATCATACCCCAACCCAGCGATAACTAAGAACTCAGTTACCCACATTGTCTTTCAGAGTCGGAAGCGTGAGCGACGGATGTTACTTCCGGCTCTGAACGATATTTCTTTGCCTTATAAGCCTGAAGTGCAAGCGAAGGAATTATGTGAATGGTAAATGGGCATTTGAAGAACCTTCGCTTGCGCTTCTGGCTTTTAAGATATGCAATAAAAGTTTGTGTGCGCCTGCGCAAGGATGCAAAACCGTCGCTCACGCTTCCGGCTCTGAAAGATACTTACGCAACCCCGCTCATTACAGAATATTTGTCTTCAACCTTGAAGATAACATCAAGAGATATCTTTTTTATCAAGACTTCCCTCGGCTTCCAACTTACGAAACTTCTTGATGGTTCGGAAAATACCCTCGGAAAGAGGAGTCTTAGGCAAAGGCCCGATTTCTTTTTGTAGCCCATCATCTGATAAATTATACGCAATCTGAATCTGCCTATCACCGAAAGTAATCAACTTCGAGGCTTCAGGTTCAAGCTTTTCAAACACCTGATGAAGGGTTTGCAGATCAACTACATCGCCGCGCAGGTTTTAACTCTTGGCGCCTTCAAAAGGAACATCCAAGCTATGGGCAAACACCC
>CAJCCR010000417.1 GCA_903960945.1 uncultured Planctomycetaceae bacterium | reverse complement strand
CATTAACAAGGGATTCGAAGGCAATGTTAGGTCTTGCCCTTTAAACCCCATTAAAATGGCTTCAGAATGCATTTAATGGCAATGGAAAAGTACATCTGGATTTGATCAATTCACTACTTTGGCTCTTCTAGATCAGAATTCGTTTCTCTAAATCCAACAATTGCCAAAACAATGCAGACAAGGAGCAAATAATCCCATCTGGATCGCATCCAAAATGCATCTCTTCAGATGAATTTTTACCCCAATTCGTAAAGCGTAGGTCGTGGATTCGAATTCCACAGGTGGCTCTTAAATTTCAATTATTACAAACTCTCATACATTCAAATTACCACCGATGAGTTATGGAAGAACTCTAAGAATTTTTACCCCAAATTACAGTTTCATAAACATCATTATAAAAATCTGCGAACAATTTAAGCATAACTTACAAACATTAAGAATTTGGTACTTGGGAACCCAACCAGGCAAGGCTGCAGTTTGCTTCACCCAAAAGCCTATATTAGATCAATCAACCTAATACCTACCAGAACCCCTTCAATATTGAAGGACATTGAGGTTCCGATAAAATATCACAGAGAATTGCTGGTACAGGCTCCGAAGAGGATTCAGGAGAGTTCCACTCTAGGGAGAAAGAATGGAAAACAAATTTAATGACGAATTAATAGTATGTGAAAATCCTGATTCAAGTGATCAGCGTGTGGTTTTGAATTTGACACAGCGAATAGCTATATTTGAAAACTGCCATTCGCCAAGATCTGGAATTGGGGGATTCGGTTTTGAACCCATTCGCGAATGCAATTTCACTGAAATTTTTGCTGCAAATGATTTTTTGACTGGCGATCACCGCGGTCTTTTTTACAAACTAATCTTTACTTTCAGTCACGTAAACTCAGGCGACCTAGCATCCGTATTCATAAGCACAGATTTCGGTCGCTCTCGAATTTTTGCGAAGTGGAATGGGTTTCCAGAACTACGCTCGGAATTACGCCAGATTTGCTCGCAGCAATCGCGTAGCGGACACTGGGAAGACGATCCACGCTTAATGCCCTTATTTTTGGTTTTAATATTTGCAATTGTTGGCGGAATAATTTGGCTATTACTGTAGCCCTTAGCACCAGACGGCGAATGGAGCCAATGGGCAAGACTAGGGCAATATTTAATAAATTATATTTTCTTACAACTTGAAATATCAATCAGATGAAGTTGCCTTCCTTTATCTTCGTAAGGCGAATCTACAACCACCATGGAACCATCGTTACTAAACCTTGGATGAGTATCGCAACGCCATTCTCCGGCATACTGGGCAGGGGATAGAAAACCCCCAAGCGGAACCTTCTTGCCCGATTTAACATGAAACAGATAAGGATGCTGGAATCTCTGCTTGTCAGGATAAGTATCATTAAGAATCCATTCGTTTCCTGGAAGGTAGGTGCAATGGCCATTTTCAGTCATAACGCCGACACCAATTTGCTCAATTTCAGAAGTTTTATCCTTAAACAAGAAGAAACCAGGGGGTTTGTCCTTGGGTTGGGTCCACGCCAGAATATGCTGTGGGTCACGCCAAATAAAATGCGAAGTTGCTCCCGATGGATCCAGAATATAAAGATCAGACCCATCAACTGAAGCGGTGATCATTCTGGTTTTAAAACTAAATTTACCGGATTGCGGTTTCCAACGATGGAGAAAAACAAAACGGGTCCCATCAGTATTAAACAGCAAATGATTAAACCAATGCTTGGCCCCGATCATATCATCAGTCTGTGATCCAAAAGCTGCAATTTGCGCCATCGAAAATAAAAGCTTTTGTTTTCCAGTTAGAAGATCAATACGAAACAAACCAGAATCTTTAGGAGCAAGTTCAATAGAAGGATCTGGAACGCCACTGTACCCATAACCTGGCCTAGTATCATGAAGGCGTCGAAAATCTGCAGCAATTGCACTTTTACCATCAGGAGAAACGGCATAAATCGGTGCAGGTATGGTTCGGATTTTTTTTGTATTCACATCCATAATACAAGCGACATAATGTGGCATAGGACTATCTTCACGATCATTCCAAATAATCTCAGATTTTGAACCTGGCAACCATTGCAGCATGCAACCTTGTTGCCAACACCAAGCTTTACTAGCACCAAGAGAAATCCATTGATCATTATTTTTCAGATCGACCATTCCGATTTGAATCGCATCGTCCGGCTTGGGAGACCGATGTTCAAAATCAACCTTCATTCCCAAAACAAACCTATCAGAGGGGTCAAACTGAAGTTTATCATAGTAACCAAACCAGTGATAACCGGGACCCTTGGTAATGACCCTTTTTTTAGGTAACGTGCTTAATTGATTGGCGTTTAAATTACCACCAACAAATAAACTTACGGCAACAAAAAAGTCACGCCTATTTAGAATAAAATTTGACATAAAAACCTTTCAACAATTAATCAAACACCCGATTTAAATAAAGAAATAAATGTAATGAAACTAATTACTGATTTTAATTTTTAACACACTTAGAACAAGGTAAAAGCAAAGATTGTTATAAAAAACAACTTAATCCAATAACTCAAAAAAGATTTAAATTTAAAACAATTACCTCTAAAACTTTACAGAGGGTATAATTAAATAAAGGGAAACAATATGCAGATTCTAAAAGCCCTATCAAGGCAAACAAATCATGAATCCATATTTAACAAACATTTGTATAGGGGTTATTTTTTTTATAATTGGATTAATAATAGGGAAACGACACATAACCACGGAATTAAAAACCTTTTTACGTAATGGAATCAAAGCCAAAGAAAGAAAAGACTATAACACAGCAATTATTAATTTCAACAAAGCCATCGAGTTGAACGCATGCTGCTTAGAGGCATTTTTTCATCGGGGAAGTATATTTTCAGAACAAGAAAAATACGCTGAGGCCGTAGAAGAATACTCAAAAGCAATTGAAATCCAACCAAAAAATCATGTCTCGTATTTAAATCGAGGGATAGCAAATGAACACTTAAAACGATTTCCAGAATCAATGGCAGACTACAATAAAGCGATGAATCTCTCATCAAAAGAAGAACTTTTTATAAATTTTTTGCGAAAAGGTATGTGCAACTGCTTGAACAAACCGATTACTATTTGTACTGGTTTAAAACAAACTGATCCCTCAAAAGAAAAATCATCCTCCAAGGAAAGAGGAACCTTTATAAACGAATATCTCCTTAATACTCCCTGCCCCCCAACGGATAAAATTTCATTCATAGAAAGGGGAAGATTATTAGAAAGTCAAAATCATTTTCATGAAGCCGCCCTAAACTACACCAAAGCAATCGAATTAGACCCCGATAGTTCAAATTCTTACAAATTGCGTGGAAACCTATATCTATCCCAACAAAAATATACTGAAGCTATCGCTGACTACAATAAAGTAATTGAACTATCCCCCTACAGAGAATCCGATGACCACAATTTGCGTGGAAACCTTTTTGAGAAACAGCAAAAATATACTGAAGCAATTAAAGATTATAATTTAGCGATCGAATTAAACCCCAATGAAGCCGAATATTACCGTAACCGAGGTGGCCTACTTAAATTAATGGGAAAAATCAAAGAATCTGAAGATGATTTTACAAAAGCTAGCTCACTAAAAATGTCAATTTCTTAGTTATACTTCCAATTGCCTGAAAGTCAGGCTGATTCTTTCGCCGACGACTTCTTTAGTTTTCAGGATTTCATGTTTCCAAAAACGCTGCATTGTTCCAGCCATAATAATAAGGGTACCATTTGACACTAGAAATTCTTTTGTTTCTTTAGTTGCGTTATGTTTGATTTTAAATTTCCTAGTTGACCCTAAGGAAACAGTAGAAATGATGTTTCCCAAACCTTGCTCATTATCAGAATGCAATGAAATACTGTCTGCACCAGATCGATAACGGTTTAAAAGACAAAAATTATAACAACCTAGGACAGTTTCCACTTTTTTCTTGATCTCCAACAAAGTAGACGTCCATGGAAGTGCCCTATTTTGAGTACCTGAATAGCAATAGTTTGTACCATCATCACCATACGCTGCAGTGAGTCGGGGTTGCATATGGCCAAAGACCCCAGGTTTTTGATTCCAACAACTGTAACCTATAATTTCATAAAAATATTGATCAGAGATAATAGAAGAAAAAAAAGAACCATCATAAAAAAGAATCCCACCATCGGTTAGTTCATACTTGTGCAATGTATCACCTTCAAAAGACTAATATCAAACTTTGAAAAACCAGTTGCACCTTACAAATCATTTTCACTTTATGGGCTTAACTTTGGGACTTGGTTCAATCAATGATTCGATAATCATTGGAGAATTCTTGTAGGGATTATACAAAGGGTCGCCAATAAGAACTGTCATCCAACTAGTAAGATATGTGGTGCGTGAATAAGTCTCTACCAACGTATATTTTCCAGTAATAAGAAACCCAAAAAACTCGGACGGCTTGGGAAAACCAATAGTGTAAGGTTCCGCAACAGGACCAAGAGTTGCAGCAACGCCTTTTTGCAATAAGTTTGGGCACCAAACTTTGCTCGCAGGATTCCTTAATGTAATAGCTTCACTACTTGCAAGATGCCAAGCGACTGCCCCCTTAACATACTTACAACAATCAATGAAATTGGCATGAGAATACCAACCTGAATACAAAGCTGCATCTTTACAGGAATCAGGCTCAAACAACCCACTCTTATTATCTAAGGTAACATCCATCCCTGCAGATTTAAGCAATGCAGCAGTTTCACGAAACGATTCATCGTAACCACCATACCCGGAGGCATCGCCCGAATTTTTAGAATCGAAACCAATTCCCCGGGCATCAAAGTAAACCTTCCCTTTTAATCCATTCGCCTCCACTTCAATCGCATCATCCACAAGTCGCTTTGCAATCTCTGCAGTTGGGCCATCTAGTCTGCATGTCATAAGAGTGCTGGGAAACCGATTTTTTAACTCCTGAAGAGCTTTCCAATAAAGGGGATTTGGTTGCCAACGGCTAAGTTCATAAGGTTGCCACCACAAACACATAAGTTCGCTATCAACACATGCAAGGCTTTCAGCCGCGCTGGCGATACGGTATTGAGAATTAAGTTCTGCAATTTTCTTCTTGAAGCCATCAAGCTTATCTTTTTCAGCTTTATCTTTCTCAGCAATTTCAAGTTCTTTACGGGAATCATCAAGCTGCTTTTTAATTTCAGCGGCATTTACTTTTTCATCACCAGAAAGAACCTTGGTACCCACCCGCAAAGGCACTCCGTAAACAGTCAATATAACTTTGAGTTTATCCTTCTTTAATTTAAGCGCCTCCCTTAATGGCTCTGCAAGCTTAGTTTCAAAATCAGCGCGAAGAATATCTTCACCCTTGGGAAGACTGAGCAGAATAATATTCTCTTCAGGAACATTCCGCTTATTTGAATAGTATTTTGCAACAGAAATCGATTCCGGCATATCTTTATTGGCAACTATTGCAATGTTAGCGGGCTCCAACGCAAATAATGGGGTGGCACTAAACAATAGAATTAAAAATCGAAACATAAATATTGCCTCTCTAAAGGTGTGAAAATCGATTGTAATATGATTGAAATTAGTAGTAAATCTGAATATTAAAAACCGAACAGAATTAAAAAGAATAACACCGACAAAAAGTCTATTACTTTAATCAATCAATTTTTCGAAATTTCAAGAAAAGCATAATAATCCACAAAAACACACCAAGCAAGAATAGAGCCATTACAACAAAAAAGGGAAGTTTAGGCATGAGAACAGGACTAGAATTATTGGCTACAACAATGATTACATTTAAACCAACGAAAAAGAAAACCATTAGAACGCCAAGTTTACAAGACATGCTAAACAAATAATCAAAAGTTTGATTTTTTCGCTCGGGGGCAAACCAATAATCACGATGAGAAATATTAACTAGCGATGGGAACCACGCAGGTAATACACCCACCATGAAGACCATAAACAAAGGAAAACAAATCGTGGAAAGAATGATAAATGATTGATGGTTTTGAAGTGTCATGAAACCATCGGGATTACCAGCTAAATTAAAATGTGTTGCAACTTTTTTCGGAAGCCTTAGTGTAAAAATCCAATTAGCAAAAACGCCCATAAAAACAAACACCAATAAAAAAACCGTATTAATGAGCCTATTTGTTGCAATCATTTTTCTTAAAACCCTTAGAGTAATTCGTAAAAAATATACCCTTATTTCTTTTTAAATTAAAATTAACCTTGAATACCAAAAATAACCTTATGTAATTAGGATCTTTTTTTTAATTGTTACCTTAAGAAGAATCATGGCAAATAGTTTACATTCATGGTTTTACTCATTACATTAGTTTAATCTACCAGAGTAGGTAAAATATAATTATTAATGATTAGAAACGCGCAACTTTTTCTAGCCAACTAATCTCACAAATTTATAAGAAAGATTTCCTATGCTTTGGATACGCTGTTTTTTCTTGGTGCTAGGTTCAACTTTTATATCATCGAAAATTTTTGCGATGGATGACGACCTTAACACTCAGTTAATGCGTGCAACATTTAAAATTACCCATGAAAAATCGACTGCTACGGGTTTCATTTTAAAGAAAAGCAACGAAGAAAAATATATTCTAATAACAGCGGCACATGTTTTAAGTAACACGCTAGGAGATGAAACCACACTGCAATTCCGAACAAAAAAAGCAGAGGGCGAATACACCAAAGACCCCGTTAAAATTATCATTCGAAAAGATGGCAAACCCCTTTGGGCAAAACACCCAACCGAAGATGTTGCGGCACTTTGGGTAACCCCACCGAAGAATGCAGACTTATCAAACCTCTCAACCGATCTTCTTGCTTCCGATGCCTTACTGCAAAAACACAAGGTACACCCAGGAGATTTAGTTTCCGTCTTAGGTTATCCACACCGAGTCGAATCTAATAACGCAGGTTTTCCAATACTCAGGCACGGCTCAATATCAACGTTTCCATTATATCCAACAGCAAAAACCCGAACTTTTTTCTTAAGTGGAAATATTTTCGAGGGAGATAGTGGCGGCCCGGTCTCCCTATCTAGACCAAGCAGCACCGAACCTAACAAAGAAGAAACAAGGCTTATTTTAGGATTGGTATCAGCCCAACAATTCCTTGATGAAGATGTAAAACTAATTTATGGGACCAGTAAGATTCGCCACCGATTGGGTCTGGCTATCATTATTCATGCTTCGCTTATCCATGAAACAATTGACCTTTTAAAATAAATCATCATCGCAAGGAGGCGATAAAAGAATGATCGAAAAGATATTCCGACCAGGGCCAAGGCCTAATAGTGTCATAAACGAATACGATATAATTATTGCAGTTCCCGAAGGATGGAGTTTATTACCTCCCGGTGATGCCGGTTTAACAAGGCGGGTAAAAGCTGCTGGGGAGTATTGGGTGGTCCAAGAAAAGAAAGGCCGCAGGATATTTTCCAAGGGCATTTGGACTGATACTACTACCATTGAAAAAACCAGATTAGAATTGGAAGCAGAAAGATCAACGGAAAGTTATAGCAAACGGAAAGAAAGCGCCGCCAAGCGAAGAGATAAAGTTCAATTAGAATATGTAGAAGATTTTACCGGTGCTGTGGTTGCATTTCTGGCATTCCACCCAACTCATTCGGAGCTAGCTAATAAGCTCGCAAAAGCTGTTGCTGATCACGCCACCCCTGTTGGTAGTGGTACTGTCGCCCGAACTAAAAGAATTCCAGTAGAACGAAGGGCGGAAGCTGCGGTTATCGCATGGATGCGGCACCAGACTACAGCCTATGATTCAATGAGTATAGCAAGGATCAAAGGGAAAAGGCGCGAAGTAAGGCGAATGCTTGCACAACGCTCCAAAAGTTTACTGGCAAGATACCGGAAAGAAGAATCTGGCAGCGAAGCATGTTTATTGAAAGAAGCTCTGAAAAACACCTAAAAGCAAATGTAAAACAATGAAAAACACCCTAGCGATGTATTATTTCATCATCATTTCTTTTGATTTTTCATGCTTATCCATTAGATTAATGGTTAGGTTCTCGAATTAACGAAAGCGGATTAATCATGAAAAAAACTACCAAAGATGTATCACCGAAGAAAGCTAAAAAGCCAGCAACAGCGAAGGCAACTCCGAACAAGGATATCAAAAAATTAAAGGCTAAAATCATCTCCCTTGGAAAACAGTTTCATCGCAGGGGTTGGTCGCTTGCAACTAGCAGCAATTACAGTGCAATTATAAGCAAAAAGCCTTACCAACTTCTCATAACAGCAAGTGGCAAACACAAAGAAAACTTAGGGATGAATGATTTTCTAGTACTTAATGATAAAGGTACCCCCTTAGTTAAAACGGAAGAAAAGCCCTCTGCTGAAACAGCTTTGCATCTTATGTTGACCGCTAAAGAAAACATCAATTCTGTGCTGCATGTTCACTCGGTTTGGGGAACCTTACTTTCTGAAAAATACGGTGCCACAGGTGGTTTCTGGGTGGAAGGCTACGAAATGCTTAAAGGGCTTTCTGGAATCAAAAGCCATGAAACCCGCATTTGGATCGATATTTACCCAAATAGCCAAGATATAACAGCATTGGCAAAAAAAGTGAATGAACGCACTTTTTCAAACAAAGATTTTGTACCCTTTGGGTTTCTAATCCAAAAACATGGTTTGTACGCTTGGGGCTCAAACCTTGAGGAAACACAAAGACATGTTGAAACTTTGGAATTTCTTTTTGAAGTAACTGGCAGAAGCTTACTTCTGCGAGACTAATAATAATTTACAGGAGATGAAAATGGCAGTCGTATTAATACCAGACGAAAACAGGGCGCTGAAATCTGAAAAAGAAATTCAGGAATTCATTAACCCGCACGGAATCTTTTACGAAAAATGGCCTCTTGCTGAAAGAGTCAACCCTGAAGCGGATGCAGATGATATTCTCAAAGCATATGCACCAGAGATTGAGGTACTTAAGAAAAAAGGTGGCTATGTGACCGCTGATGTCATGAATGTTTCACCCGAAACACCAAATCTTGACGAAATGATGGCAAAGTACAAAATGGAACACACCCACTCTGAGGATGAAGTGCGATTCATCTTAAAAGGGAAGGGCCTTTTTCACATACACCCAACAAGTGGCCCTATTTTTGCTATTCAAGTTGAAGCAGGCGATCTCATTAATGTTCCTCGGGGAACAAAACACTGGTTTGGTTTATGCGAAGATAGAACCATAAGGGCAATACGATTGTTTCAGGATAAATCCGGCTGGACTCCACAGTATATTGATAGTGGCATCCACGGAAATTATGCGCCCTTATGCTGGGGCCCCACTTATTTAACAGGCGAAGGAAACATGGAAACCAAGCTATCCGTATGATTAACGAAAAATACAAAGTGGTTCTTCTCGATATCGAAGGAACCACTTCTGCAATTGATTTTGTGCATACGACGATGTTTGATTATGCGCGCAATAATCTAAAGGGGTTTCTAGATTGTAGTTTTGAAACCAAAGAAACAATCGATGCCCTTGAAGTTTTTGCGCAAAACGAGAACTGCCCCACCCTTGCAGTTTTTTTAGAAGGTACTTCTTCCAAGTCTGAAAAAATAAAACGTATCGTAACCTTGGCTATTCAGCGCATGAAGGAAGATAGCAAAGCCACAGGGTTAAAAGCATTGCAAGGCTTAGTTTGGCGAACAGGATTTAACAACGGAGAACTAAAAGGGCATATTTACGAAGATGTTCCTACGGCTTTTCATCGTTGGAAAAGTGCAAACCTTACCATTGCAATTTATTCATCGGGAAGCATCCTTGCGCAAAAGATTTACTTTGCGAATACTACTGCAGGAAATCTTGGAACTCTGATAACCCATCATTTCGATACAACCTCTGGCCCCAAAAGAACTGCTTCTAGCTACAACACTATTGCCAACAATCTTTGTGCCAATGCTTCTGAAATCCTATTCCTTTCGGATGTAACCGAGGAACTTGATGCAGCAAAAACTGCTGGTATGGGTACAGGGTTATTAATCAGACCGGGCAATAAGCCTGCAGGCAATAATGAACATATTGCCTACCACGATTTTAACACCCTTTAAAATCATTCCACCGTAACACTTTTGGCAAGATTTCTTGGCTTATCAACATCACACCCGCGAAGTAAAGCCATGTGATAGGCAAACAATTGCATAGGAATATTGCTAACCACGGGTTGAAGATATTCTGCAACTTTAGGAACAACGATAACTTCATCAGCTTTCCTCGAAAGCTCGGAAATTCTTTCTGAAGCCACCGCGATAACCGGTCCACCCCTTGCTTTTACCTCTTCAAGGTTGCTCATGACTTTATTAAACATCAGCCCACGGGAAATTAAAAACACCGAAGGTGTATCTCGATCAACAAGGGCAATGGGCCCATGCTTCATCTCTGCAGCAGGGTATCCTTCTGAATGGATGTAGCTGATTTCCTTCATTTTCAATGCTGCTTCAAGTGCAACCGGGTAAAGATACTGCCTTCCCATGAATAGGATCTGAGGCGAATTGCAGTAACGCATTGCAATTTCACGAATCTGTGCTTCTGTAGCCAATACCTGACGAACAGCTTCTGGCAATTCCTTCAAAGACTCTACAACTTGGGCTCCTTGAAATGCAGAAAGGTGCCTCATTCTCCCCAAATGCAGCGCTAACATCGCAAGCACAACAACTTGATTCGTAAAAGCTTTGGTACTGGCAACACCAATCTCTTGGCCCGCATGAAGATAAACACCACCATCCGCTTCCCGCGCTATCGTGCTTCCTACTACATTACAGATGGCCAAAGATGGTATACCTTTAAGTTTCGATTCACGAATTGCTGCAAGCGTGTCAGCAGTTTCACCTGACTGGGTAATGCCTATGACTATACTTCTGCCATTCATTGGGGAATTTCGATAACGAAACTCGGATGCATACTCCACTTCAACGGGAATTCGAGCAAGTTCTTCAATCAAATATTCGCCAACCAAGCCAGCATGATAACTTGTGCCACAGCCAGTAAGAATTATTCGTTCAATATTCCTAAGCTGTTTGGAATCGAGATTTAAGCCTCCGAAACGTGAAGTCCACTCATCTTCATCAAGCCTGCCTCGAAGGGCATTCTCCAGAGATTCCGCCTGCTCATGAATTTCCTTAAGCATGAAATGGTCAAATCCCGCTTTATCTGGCGAATAAACCTCATGGTTCAAAGCTTCTATCACGGGGCTGATTTGAACTTGTTTCATATCCAGGATTGACCAGGAATCAGGGGTAAGGACGCAAATTTGGCGATCATCAAGATAAATGGCCCGGTTGGAAAAACCCATCAGCGCACTCGGATCACTCGCCAAAAAATGCTCACCATCACCCAAGCCAAGAACCAAGGGGCTTCCCAAGCGCGAACCAATAACCAAATTGGGAAAAAATGGGCATACAAGGGCAATTCCATAAGTTCCTTTAACCAACGAAAGAGCTGCTATAACCGCTTGAACTAAATTATCAACGGTGGGGATATCCCCGCAAATTTTATCAAAATGATAGGAAACAAGATGAGCAAGCACCTCGGTATCCGTTTCACTTTTGAAATGATAATCCATATCTTCAAGGAATGTTTTTAAACTGGAATAATTTTCTATCACACCATTATGCACTAAAGCGACGGAAGAAATTCCGCCCAAGTGCGGGTGGGCGTTTACATCATTTGCTGGGCCGTGAGTTGCCCACCGAGTGTGGGAAATCCCTGTCGTACCAAGCACGGGAAAATCTTGCAGTGATTGCACAAGGTTATGAATCTTACCTGCTTTTTTTCGCAGTTGAATGCGCCCCTGATGAATCGTAGCGAGACCTGAACTGTCGTAACCGCGATATTCAAGCCTTTGCAAAGCAGGAATCAGAACAAGATCAGCTTGCTTCAAACCAGTATAGCCAACGATTCCACACATAATTTTCACCCTCCTTGAGAATTCAAGAAAGGCAGATTAACAGCAATGGGCTAAAATAATCCAGTGGAAGGAAAGAGAAAAGAAAACAGGCAAGACGGGAAGGCGAGGGCGAATAGGGCTGTGGTTTATTTGGTTCGAATCCCTAATCCCCTGCGAACTTCCAACTCCAATTCAGCCAATTGCCTTTGATCCACACCCTCATCTTTTTGATTTTTCCACACAATGTTTCCTTCTTCATCCAAAAGTACCAACGAAGGAAAACTGGTGACATCAAACTGAGTGCGTACAGGGCATGGCTCAGGCCCAGATCCACCAAAAAGGGTTGTATAATTCATGTGATATCTAGCCCTTATCGGCCGAACCTTGGCAACCTTCTCTTCGGGCGTGCCTTTTTCGTATGCAACTCCGACCACTTCCAAACCAAAATTCTTATACCTTCTTTGCAGTTCAACAAGGTGTGGAATCGATTGCAAACATGGCCCACACGAACTAAACCAGAAATCGATCAAAACCATTCTACCAGTCTTATTTTTCTTGTATTCCCATACCTGACCATTCATGTCGTAAAGGCTGAAGTTGTCAAGCTTTTGCCCCACCAAAACACAAGACGGAACAGGCGTTGGCAATGCAGAATAATTCCCAATACCAGAAAACCCAGGCTGATTCTGCACTCCCGATGAATTAATCGATATCACATTACCAATTTGTGGCAACGAAGGAGGCGCAGGCAAAGAATATCCACCCTGATCATTGCCTCGAGGCGGGATAGAAAGAATAGCGCCAGGAATTGAATTGCTCGCAAGATTGTCCCGGGCAATTTTATCAGCATTAGGCAACGAAGTTGTACTTGCGGGGGCATTGCCATCTTGTGCAGATTCGGCACTTTTTGGCTTGTCTAAAGCAGCAGGCGCATTAGGCTCGGCACCTGCTGTTTTATCATTGGGATTCTGTGCCGGGGGGAATGAGCCAATCTCTTCTTTCACAAAAATGGAAACCCTTGGATTCGGAGGCGTAGCTAGGATTGTGCCGCTATAAAACTTTTCCCCATCCTTTACCCTGGCAACAAGCTGATAGTTCCTGCCTGGCTGAAGATTATTGATGGTGAAATAACCTTGTGAATCAGCAGTGATATCAAACTTTCCTTCAGGCGTGTTTTTTTGCAAATCAACCACTTGAATGATAACGCCTGCAGGCCTGCGGTTATTCCGATCCATAACCTGGCCAGCAAGTACTCCGCTTGGCTTACCAGTAGGATTGGATGAAGTAGCAGAAGAATTAGCGGGCAAGTCCTTTTTGGTGTCAGGTTTTTTCTGAAACATGCCAAAGGGTGAGGAAGGTTGTGTTGGATCTTTTGAATCAGCTTTATTCCCCGAGGAACTACAGCCAGAAAGCAAAAGAGCCATACCTAACATTGTCAATGTATTACGAAACACAGCCGAGCACCTCATCCCCACGATGCGCCAAAAGTCAGGCGACCTGCATCCATACCAGCGTGCGGGAAACTATCCAGCCAATAGAATTTAAAACCCCCAAAAGCCTTCCCTTTAAAAAGGAGAAGACTACCCCCACCTATATCCAATGGACTCTTACCCCGAAAACTAAAGTGGTCAAGCTGTTTCTTGAATCAATTTTTACAAAACAGGGCGAAAGAAGTGAACGATGCCATTAAAAACAAAAAGGCAGGAGCATTTTGCAACTCCTGCCTATTCCCTACATCCCAACCTACTTAACCAAACAGAATTAATGATGACCAGAAACTCTTCTGCCCTGGGCACTATGAGGGAAAAGAGCCTTTTGATTTAAATTGCCCTTGTCATCAAATTGAAGCTCGAATGAATCCCCACTGATTGCAAGATCCTTGTTTTTTCTAACCTCTTCGAGTAATGGTGCTGATACATACAATTCAGCAAGCTCCAAACTGTTAGGTACAACAACCATGCGAATAGCATTCAAATCTGGCTGCCAGCAAGTTTCTAACCCAGTTTGAATGCATTCTTTGTCGTTAGGAAAGGCAATGGGCAATTTGGATCGCCAAAGAAAACAAGCCGTTAGGTTGTTCATACGAAAAGGGACCGGATCAATCGAGGCGAGCAGCTTATCCGTTGTTAAGTCTGCAATACCAACCCCCGTACCATTACCATGGCTTTCGGGCGAAAGATCTAATGCGCACATGCGAATAATTTTAGGGGTTTCAAAATCATTTTGGCCTTCAATAAGAAGCCTTCCTACTACATTGGGATCAATTCCTGCACCACTGTAGTTCTTCCCTATCTCGCCCACAACCAGAAGATCAATGTCATGGAAAGGAAGTTTGCCAAGTAATTGGCGAGCCTCATCAAGCAATTTGGGCTCAACTTCCATCAGATTTTGGGTTGATACAAACTCGAGCTTAGCGGTTTGCTCATGAGCATTTTCCAACACCGCCAACCCACCAAGAAAATTTGTCTTCTCCAAAATAACTTTGGCAGTTTCGGGAAGCATATCGCGCAATCCTTTGAAACCCCACCGATGATGCTGGGATGCGCCTTCGCGTTTTCCAAGCCCAATCACAAGCATCTTGGCTATCCCACTTTCAAAGCGGCCTCGGAAATCGGTATGTGGCTTTATCCTAGAAATAGTCACGACCGCATCCGCTCCCAAAGCGTTTTTATCCCAATAAACAGGCTCATTCCAAGAATTCTTGCCTATCACAACTGAATCCATGTCCGTCTTCACGGTCACACCAAGATTCTCTTCGGAAATCCCATACTCTCCAAGCAACTCTCTCTGCCCCTTCGCATTAGCTCCGCCATGACTTCCCATCGCCGAAACAATAAAAGGCTTGGCCCCAATCCCCTTAAAATACTCGATCGTTGCTTTCACAATTGCTGCAAGGTTGGCAATACCCCTGCTACCAACACCAATAGCAACATGGGCGCCCGGCTTGATTTTCTGCTGCAAACCAGAATTTTTCCACTGCAACAGAGTTTCCCCTGCAACATCTTTAACTTCAGGCTGCTTTGCAATTTGCTTCACAAGTGTCAATGCTGGAATATGCATAAAAATACCTCCAAAAATTATTTTGTCTGCTTTTTTTATATCAAGGAACAAGGCATGTTGCGATCAAAAAATACAACATACCGTTTTCTATAGATCCCAACCCATCACAATAGGTTTCAATTGCTAAACCACAACTTGCTTCCATTTTTCATAAACCGTAAAAAAAGGTTGGAATTATTTTAATATACAGTCAAACTCATAACGCTAAGCAATCGACCCTAATCACGAAAGCCACCATGAACCCTAAATATCTTTTTCCCCTAATGGTTTTGATCCTTGGGGGAATTGTTAGCCAACAGATTACAAACTTCTGGAAACTTCCATCACAAATACACGCACAGTCCTCACCCGAAGAACTTGCAAGCAAGCAAAACCGAATCGTGCTGCCCCCAAACCAACCTGAATTCAAAGGGAAAATCGGAAAGAATTTCAAAGAATCCACACCAGACTGGAACCCTGCGCTTCCTATGAAAGCCCCCGCGGGCGCACCAAACATCATTTTAGTTGTACTAGACGATGTTGGTTATGGACATTTAGGCTGCTATGGTGGGCCTATCCAAACTCCTAACATCGACAAACTTGCCTCGACCGGACTTCGCTACAACAACTTCCACACAACCGCCCTTTGCTCACCGTCGCGTGGTGTTTTGCTAACCGGCCGAAATCATCACTCGATCGGTCTAGCGGCCATCACAGAAGGAGCAACTGGCTTTCCGGGCAACTATGGAAATATCCCCAAAAGCGCTGCGATGATTCCTGAAACACTCAAACAAAATGGCTACAACACAATGGCTTTGGGCAAGTGGCACCTTGCACCATACACAGCCTACACTGCAGCCGGGCCTTTCGATCGTTGGCCCCTAGGCATGGGCTTCGAAAAATACTACGGTTTCCTCGGGGGCGAAACCGATCAATGGGCCCCACTTTTATGCCAAGACAACCACTTCATCGACACCCCGACTCGCAATGGTTATCACCTCACCGAAGATTTAGTCGACCACACTATCAACTACATTCGCGACCAACAGCAGGCAAACACCGGAAGGCCTTTTTTCACTTACCTAGCCCTTGGCGCCTGCCACGCACCTCTTCACGCCCCAAAGGATTACATTGCAAAATACCAAGGCAAGTTCGACCAAGGATGGGATAAAGTTCGGGAAGAAACTTTTGAAAGACAAAAGAAAATGGGAATAATTCCCAACAACTCCATTCTTCCACCTGTAAATCCTGAAATTCAGGCTTGGAATGATTTAAGCGACAATCAAAAGAAAGTTTACTGTAAACTTCAAGAAGTTTTCTCTGGGTACCTTGACCACGCCGACCACCAATTGGGACGATTGTTCAATACTCTTGATGAAATGAAAATCCGCGACAACACATTAATTATAGTTGTTTCCGATAACGGAGCTTCTCAGGAGGGCTTGCAAAACGGCACACTCAACACCGACCGCTATCGGAGCTTCTTCCCCGATACAATCCCCGAGATGATCAAAAATCTTGATCAAGCGGGTGGGCCTTCTTCCGACCCACATTACCCAATGGGATGGGCAATGGCGGGAAACTCCCCCCTCAAACGATGGAAGCAAGATACCCATGCAGGCGGGAACACCGATCCGTTTATCGTCTCTTGGCCTGCCAAAATAAAAGAGGGTGGCTCTATCCGAAATCAGTACCATCACCTAGTTGATGTGGTTCCAACCATTCTGGAACTCACCGGCCTACCTGCACCAACTTCAGTCAATGGCGTCTCCCAAATGCCCCTTCACGGCGTAAGCATGGCATACACATTCCCTGATGCAAAAGCCAAGACCGCCAAAAAAGTCCAGTACTACGAAATGTTAGGCAGTAGGGCCATTTGGTCTGAAGGGTGGACCGCAGTCACTTGGCACAAAAAAGATTCTTCCTGGGATGACGACATTTGGGAACTTTACGCAGATGACGACTTCACTCAGTCCAACGATTTATCAAAAAAACACCCAGAGAAACTTTCACAATTACAAACACTCTGGATGGCTGAAGCCGAAAAATACAATGTTCTCCCCCTAGATGATCGCCGTTTCGAACGCGCAGCAGACCCTAAACGCCCCGCTGCTGCTCTGCAAAAAAAGCTTTACACCTTTTACCCAGGCACTTCTATCCTTCACCCACTTGCAGCCCCACAAATAATGGGAAAAGAACACACCATCTCTGCAAATGTTGAAATACCAGAAGAAGGTGCAGAGGGCGTTCTAGCTTGCAGCGGTGGTGAATTTGGAGGCTGGTCACTTTTCATGAAAAATAAAAAGCTTCACTTCGCACACAACTATTTGAAAATCCAAGAGTTCACTGTTTCTTCTCCGGATCAAATACCTGCAGGAAAACACAACCTAGCAATCCATTTCACGCCCACTGCTAAAAATTCCAAGCCTGATTTCATCACGGGCGACATCAAGCTTTTTGTTGATGGCAAATATGTTGCAAACTTAACAGGAATCAAATCCGCTTTTAATTACAGCGCAATGACAGGATTCGGATTACTAGTAGGCCGAAACATCGGCACACCAGTGAGCAAAGAATACAAAGTTCCGTTTGCGTTCACGGGTAAAATCGAAAAGGTCGAAATCGAATTAAAGTAAATTTAATGACTAAAGCTTGAAACCGCTTGCATAAAAAGAATGCACAAAACTTCGAAATCATTTATTGGTGGGCACCTTTCCCGTTTGAGGCGGAATTCTCGATTTGATATTCTTTCCAGCACCTGAATCTTGGGGAGGAGTTACCGATCCTTCTCCGGGTACTGGTGCAGAAGGCTCTGTGCCACATCCGTTCAGTGATAATAATAACACCATGATTCCAAACCTTCGCAGTGTACTTCTCATTTTGATTACCTTATTTGACATCATGGAATGTTGAAAATTTCTCCACCAGATCGAGTGCTAAGAGCACCTATCAGGAAATTACTCGAATTGAAAATCATTCGGGTGGATCCATCACCAAAAAGAAACATGGAACCGCCGTTATGAAAACTCCAATAATGGGCAGCATCACAACCCACGTCAGGAGTACCGCTCTGTAAACCGATTTTTTGGGCAGCGGTACCGTTACAAGGCTTATTTGGCGGACCGGAATAATTAGCGATGAAATAATTGGCTATCGCAAGGTCATTGGAGGTCATCACACAATCTCCATTCCCCTTGCCATCATAACCATAAGCTGCAAACCACCAGCCAAACTCCAAATTGGAATTTGGGGGCCGCTCACCCACCACAAAGGTATTACTAAGGCCATCCGTGATATCAGTAAATCTAACCTTGGAATCCATAAAAAGCACACCATCCATAGAGATAGAGGTTGTCCCTGCATTTCCCAGATAACCTGTAAGTGATTGGTCAACCGATGTCCCCGCTTCTGCTGCATTCTTTGCCAAAACCCCACGAGCATCAGCAGGACAGTTATAAGTTTTCATCTGCTGAGCACACACTGGGTTATTCCATGAATACGCTGTAGCTGCGCTCGAACCATACGCCTTAGCTTTTTTATAAACGCTTTCCTGTTCTAAATACGGGAGAATATACACCATAAAAGACCAACATCCCTCAAAAGGCGTCACATTCCAAACATCTAGCCCAGTCACAGGATCTGTCCAAGGCGATTGCCCAGAAGGCAATCTTGCATTCACATCATGGTAACCATGAAGGGCCAGACCTATTTGCTTAAGGTTGTTTATGCAACGCGTTCGCGAGGCAGATTCACGAACCTTTTGCACCGCAGGTAAAAGTAAACCCAATAGTATGCCTATGATTGCAATAACCACCAACAACTCTATTAGCGTAAATCCTTTCTGATTAAACTTCCGATGATTTGTCACGGCAGCCTACCTTAAAGAATTGAAAGACATCAAGATATTTGAAACTTCTTTAAATACAAAATAGAGAGCAGACTTAAATAAAAGATTTACAAATCTACTATGTTGACGAGACATTTTAAATGCAAGGAAAATATGATTATTCCAATGGGCAACATTAGGGACATTATTATTTTTTACTCAGAGCGATTACTCTTTTAAAAAAGGATAAGAAGCAGATTGGCGAATTGATAATCACTTTATCTATGCCAAGCTAAACCCATAATCCGGAATGCGGAAGGATTACCCAAAGGTATGCCGTGCAGCAGAGCTATCATTCGACAAATAAACCAGACCTAGTCAATCAACGAGTAATAATCAAAGAACTCTTTTCATTTCTAGCCAGCAGGGACAATTTTATTCATCGATCATTCCTAATCGAAGGAATCAAACAAATAGGAAAAATCATTACGAAACTGTGCTGCACTTTTAATGCAACGATAAACAGTTAACCAATCTAGCATCTCATCAACCTCGCCGCCACCCAACCCTGTGACCCCAAAGCCCCCAGGGCCCCAAGCCGATCCTTTCTCGTCGTGCAAAATCAAGTAGTTCTAACCCCACGGGTGTATTGACTTAAATTTCTAAAACTTGTATCAGACTAATCAAGAATTGCGGATTTGCAACAATTAATGGTTGGAGATATATACTGGTGTTTGGAATACTTCAAAGAATGGTTTTTTGGGAACTCTTTAAGGTGTTTTTCCTGGCCTTAGTGGGAATTACCGGAATTCTATTAATGGCGGGTATTGTCGCGGAAGCGACCCAGCAAGGGTTGGGCCCAGCTCAAATCCTCGGAGCCATTCCTCTTTTAATCCCTAGCACCCTGCCCTACACCATTCCAGCAACTACCCTTTTTGCAACCTGCGTCGTTTATGGACGGTTGTCTGCAGATAACGAAGTACTTGCAATTCGCGCATCAGGAATTAATCTTGGGCAAATAATATTCCCCGGCCTCTGCCTGGGTCTGATCATGAGCACCGTTACAATGGTTTTGTATTATCAAATCATTCCCCATACTCATCATCTATTGCGCGCAATGGTATTTAACGATGCGGAAGAGTTGCTATACTCCATGCTTAAAAAGAACGGCATGATAAATCACTCCAACATCCCATACTCAATGTTTGTCAAAGGGGTGCAAGGAAAAAAGCTGATTAACCCAACATTTAAAAGACGCGATGCAAAAGGTGCAATTGATGTGGTTGCACAAGCAAGGGAAGCCAAGCTTACTGTTGATCGTGAACGAAAATTATTGATGATCCATATGAAACATGGCATCGCAACCTTTGAAGATGGCAGCAAGGGTTATTTTGAAGATCGTGTTTGGGAAGTTCCTTTGCCCACGAATATGAACAACGATGCAAATCGAAGAGCCCGCGATATGACTTGGCAGGAAATCCTCGACAAGCGAGTAGAATACCAGGAAGAAATGACGAAAGTATTAAGCGAAATAGACACAGCAGCAATAGCTCTTAACACTGCCTCAGCAAACCCAGATCTGCCGAAGCATGTCGAAAACTTGAAAGGCAAACTAAAACACTCCAAGCAGCAATACCTCTTTTTGAATGTGGAATTGTTAATGAGACCTGCACTAAGCCTCGGCTGCTTTTGTTTTATTCTTGTTGGTTGCCCAGTCGGGATATGGTTAAGTAAAAGCGATTTCCTTAGCTCCTTTATCACGTGCTTTCTGCCAATTGTGCTTATCTACTATCCGCTGATGCTATGTGGCACGGGGATGGCAAAAGAAGGCCGTATTGACCCTGTCGCTTTGGTTTGGGCTGCAGACACAATCATAATTTTTATTGGAACATTTTTGTGCTGGCGCACTGTTCGCTCTTAATTTAGGCGTTTGCGAATGGTGGCCCGGAATATTCTAGACGACCCTTCTGGCCTGTCGTGCTCATCCTCTATTTCGCCAACAATTTCTTCTAAAACATCTTCGAAGGTAATTAATCCCAGCACCTTCTGAGAAACTTCATCTCGAACCACTGCCATATGTCGATGACTATTCTTAAAAATTTTTAAAGCATGTGCAATGGTAGATTCTGGCTTCATAAAAATCACGGGGTAAAGTGCGTCTTCAAGAACAACAACCCCTTTGGCACTGATCAGGTAAAAAAGATCTTTCGTATTAACAATGCCTACCACGTTATCAATTTCTTTATCAAATACAGGCATGCGTGTATGGCCACCATCGCGAATCAGTTCCATAACTTGCTCGAAAGGTAAGCCCAATTCAATCATACCCATTTTTTCACGGGGAATCATACAGTCGGAAACAGTCTTAGAGGAAAGTTGGAACACATTTTGAAGGAAAGTTGCCTGCTCTGCTTCTAAAATCCCTGCCTCTTCTGTATCTTCGATCAACAATTTCAATTCTTCAACAGAATGTACTATCACCGGAATATCGGAAACTGAAATCCCCATTCTTCGAATCATAAACAGTGCTGTGCCATTCATTATTTTAATAATGGGAAGAGTAAAGAAATTAAACAGAAGCATGGTGGAAGAAACAGCGATCGAAGCCTTTTCCGGAGCCCGCAATGCTAAAGTTTTGGGAATTAGTTCACCAAATACCACATGAATGAATGTTACACCCATAAAAGCGATGAGCGTGGCAATTCCATGCACGGTCACTTCTTGCCAATCAGGGATTACCCATTGGAATAAAGGCAAAACAATACGGGCAGCAGCGGGTTCACCAACAAAACCTAGACCGATGCTTGCGATAGTGATGCCAAGTTGAGTTGCAGCAATAGTCTGATCAAGGTTTCCGATAATTTTTTGGACTTTCGATGCGCCAACTATGCCCCCGTTTACCATCTCTTCAATTCTAGTTTTACGCACGGAAACCAAAGCAAATTCAGCTGCAACAAAAAAACCATTGATAAAAACGAGCACTGGCACCGCAAATAAAGCTAGCATTAAACCAATATGGTCTGCTCCTGAAACAATATCCGATTCCATCAAACTCCCCTAACTGACAACATCTAGCATAATAATTTATAGGCTTAAAAACAAAACCTTGCCATATGATGATACTTTTTTATAATATTAGATTAAGCATTAGTGAATGTAAGTATCTTATTTTGAAGGAATTATATGGGAACTAGCAAAGGTCGAAGAAAAGTAGGGCGCAAAAAGCGAAGAATGCGCGCAAAAATTAGACACCGCAAGTAAGAATTGGTCTCCTCGACTACACCTAACTGCCAAAATAACCATTTAAAGCCTAGTATTGTTATACTGGGCTTATAGTTATTGTTACTTACTTTAAACCTCGCGAGCCCAGTCTCGCGGTTTTAAATAGATATCATATAACTCGGCCTCTTTTGAACCTATCGAAGGCTGATAATCGTACAACCAGCGCACTTTTAATGGTAACGACATAAGAATAGATTCGATTCGACCACCGGTTTTAAGTCCAAAAATCGTTCCTCGATCATAAAGTAAATTAAACTCTACATAGCGCCCCCGCCTATATTCTTGAAACTCTTTATGCGCCGCACCAAAAAGATGAGTTTTACGATTCTGAACAATAGGCAGGTACGAAGAAAGAAAAGAATTTCCACATTCTTGCACGAAACTCCAAACTTGATCCAAATTCTTGTCCAGATAATCAAAAAATATCCCCCCCACGCCCCTAGGTTCATTCCTATGTGGAAGATGAAAATACTCATCACACCAAGATTTTAATTTATCGTAATCAGCGACATTCGAATGAGTTGTACAGGCTTTATGCCATACCTTGTGAAACGCAATCACATCTTCGCGAAAAGGATAATAGGGAGTAAGATCAACACCTCCGCCAAACCAAGCACGATTACCTCGAGTCAAATAGCGAAAATTCGCATGCACTGTTGGTACAAATGGATTTTTAGGGTGAAGAACCAAAGATATGCCACAGGCAGTAAAGGCACGCCCATCACCCGGGATTTGCTTGGCGAATTCTTCCGAAAATTCACCACTTACATCAGAAAAATTAACTCCAGCCTTTTCAAAGGTAGAACCATCCAATAGCACCTTAGTTCGGCCCCCACCCCCGGCTGCCCTTTCCCAACTATCAACATGAAACTTTTTTTCGTCCTCTTTTTCCAAAGTGCTAACGATTAAATCTTGAAGCGAAAGGAAGTAATTACAAATTGCCGTACGATCAAGAGACATAAAATCGCCCTCCAAAGCAAAACAGGACTAGATTGTCCAATATCCTATCAAGGTACAGACCCCATGCAAATTATTTCTGCACCCCCAGCGGGACGTTTAGTTCATCACCCAATCTGAAAAATACCTCCCTTGCTTCTTCTTTGGGTTCCTCTGCATCCTTCCAAATCGCCTTGAAAGTGTAAGAATAAAGTCTGCCAGGAACCAATTCAGGACTAAAAATCAAACGCTTTTGACCAGTGCGATCCGACTTTTTACCATCCACAAATAAATCTGCATTTTCCGGGAGAATCACCAAGAATGTCGCTCCACCGTTATTGGTTGGAACCTTTGAAACTGGCGGGGTTGTTGGAATACTTATTGGTGGAGGCGGAGTTACGCCTCTAGAGTTTTGCCTAAAAAAGCGCCTAGGATTCTTTGTGAATTCCCTATCTGGATCTTTTGGGATTTTTCCAGGGAATGGGCCAGGGTAGCCCCCCAATCCCTGCCCCACCCAGCCATACGCATAATTTGCGGTATAGTCACCACCCCCATACCACCCGGGGCCAGCTTCTGCCCAATTAAGGGTACAAAGCATCAAACAGGCAGAAAAAAATATAATTCTTCGCTTCATGGTACTTCTTTTTTCTAAAAACAAATGTCAATCAATTATATTTCATGAATCCCGCCTTCCTTGATGGGTGTTCGACTTTTTTCTTATCTTTGACATGGTAAAGTTACGATTGAAACGAATAAACTCTATCTAATTGAGTTATTTGTTTCCAAGGGCTTTTTCATAAGGTTTAATCATGACCCAAGATCTTTCACTTGCTGCCAAACCTGTTTCAAATCTCTTTCAATCCGACTTAGAAAAGAATCCAGCATCGTTTTCAATTTCTGATGCACAGCTTCGCTTTTTCAAAACCCAAGGGTATCTACCAGACATCAAGGTTCTTAGCGACTTCCAAGCAGATAAACTCTTGGAAGAACTGGCCGACCTTGCCAACCCCCAATCACCGGGCAATGAACTTTTTCACGAATATCATTCTAACGAATCCACAGACCCGAACAAAATATTATTCCATGCTTTGGGCGCTTGGCGAATCAAACCCTCTTTCCACGATATACTTTGGGCGCCGGGGTTCCTTATACCTGCTTCCCAATTGCTAGGTGGTGCTGTTCGCTTCTGGCATGATCAGCTTTTCTGCAAGCCCGCCCGACACGGGGGTGTTGTTGCCTGGCATCAGGATTATTCCTACTGGACAAGAACACAGCCAATGCAGCATCTAACCTGCTGGATCGCACTCGATGATGCCACTGAAGAAAACGGCTGCCTTCATTACATTCCCCAAAGCCAAGAGTGGGATTTACTACCAATCACTGGGCTTGCAGGCGACATGGAATCTATTAAATCTGTTCTGAAGCCTTCGCAATATGAAAAGTTCACCCCCACCCCTGTTCCACTTAAAAAAGGTCACGCCACTTTTCATCACCCACTTACCATACATGGGTCATTTGAAAATCGCTCGGCCTTCCCACGCAGGGCCGTTGTCCTCAATGTTTTCCTTGATGGCACTTTTTCTTCTAGTGATGAACCATTGCTTAAAGGCGTTCCACCAGTTCCCAAAGGCCAATCGCTGAGCGGGCAATTCTTCCCACTTCTCTTCGATGGTAAAACTATCCAAGCTTGAAATGAAAACCATGCAGACTCCGCCAAGACTCCACCATCGGTACTTACGCTCAGTTAAAATCCTGATTCTATTGGGGTTGGTGGGGACTGCTTTTTTTCTATTCACGCAGATTGATATTCGAGAATTAATTGTCTCAGGGGCTCAATGGATCAAGGATCTTGGATGGAAAGGAATGTTTTTATATGGATCACTCTATTTCCTGCTTGGTGTATTTTCATTGCCTGCATCTCTGATCACCATTTCAGCCGGATTTCTATTCGGATTCTTCCCTGGTGTTCTTATCGCAAACTTAGGAAGCACCCTTGGGGCAGCAGTGATGTTTGTTCTCGGTCGATTTCTATTCCGCGACTTCGTTGAAAGGCAGGTTGAGAAATCAGGCTTCCTGAAAAACTTTGACACACTAATGGAGAAGCGAGGCTTTAAGATTGTCCTACTTGCAAGATTGGCAATTTTTATGCCCTATGGCATTTTGAATTACGCCTTCAGTGCTACTAAAATTCCACTTCGCACTTTTGTTCTCGGATCAATGATTGGAATGCTTCCAGGTTCCATACTTTACATTCTTATTGGCACTTCAATTGAGAATTTATCCGACCTTCTTGTACTAAGCCAAAAACCGTCTGATCTTGCAAACTCTTCAGATCAAAACTTCCGATTCTGGTACTTCGCCTTCATGGGTGTTGGTATTCTTGCTATGTTTGTTCTGCTTTATTATCTAGGAAAAATAGCTACCCTTTCGCTTAAAGATATCAGCAGACAAGTTCACCCCAAAACAGATGGCATAAGCCAAAATTCGAACCAACCTTGACCCAAGATTTTTACTTCTTTTGCTTTCCCTGCTATCATGATTAAAAACCAGTGTAGGATGAGCATTATTTAGGAATCGCTTTGTTTCATGCCAGATCTTTCTAAAAGAAATCGTTTGCCCGAATGGATGGATCAACCTGATATTGATCCAGCTTTGCACCTTCACGCCCTCAAGGGACTCTCAAGGCTTAACTACTTTAGCAACAGCGTAAGTCTGCTCTGGAAACCTATTCGCACACTGGCACTGGCCAACCCTCATGATTTTTCAGTCCTAGATGTTGCAACCGGAAGTGGCGACATACCACTCGCCCTATCAAAAAAAGCAAAACAAACAGGCATCAACATCAAATTTAGCGTAACCGATAAATCTGCATTCGCATTAAATCTCGTCAGAGAAAAAGCACAACAACATAATTTACCTATCCAATGCTTTGAAACCGATGCTCTCGATGGGCCCCCCTTCCCTACTCATGATGTGGTTATCTGTTCACTTTTCCTTCATCACCTTGATAACGATGAAGCCGTCACTTTGATGAAACGCATGGCAAAATCTGCAAGGGTTGCAATCCTAATCAATGATTTGGAAAGAAGCTGGCTTAACTGGAATATGGTTTGGATTGCATCGCATTTACTAACGAGATCGCCGGTGGTTCATATGGATGGTCCGCGATCCGTAGCAGGAGCATTCAATCAATCAGAAGTGCTGGAGTTGGCTAAACAAGCTGGGCTTATAAATGTAAAAATTGAAACGCGATGGCCTTGTAGGTATTTGCTATCGTGGAACAAAGAATGATAAAACCAAATATAACTATTGAAGAATGTGCGTCTCAGATTTGGGATGTGATTATTGTTGGTGCGGGTCCCGCAGGAGGGCTTGCTGCCGTTTTGCTTGCCAGAAAAAAACTTCGGGTCCTCTTGGTTGATAGGCAGGCATTTCCGAGGCCTAAAGTTTGTGGCTGCTGCCTTAATGGAAATGCTGTAGCAACACTCAAAGAAACTGGCCTTCAACATCTACTTACTGCAAATCGAGCCATAGCCTTAACCCAAATGTGCTTGGGTAGCAAAAAAATCAACCACACCTTTCCCTTACAAAGGCAGATGGTTCTTTCGCGAGAGTGCTTAGATTCCAGTCTTATCCAAGAAGCAATGCATGAAGGCGCATTTTTCCTAGACACTACTTTGGCAGAATTAGGCCAGCTAACATCTTCATCCCGCGAAGTCTTCCTTAAGCAAGGGGAAATCCAATTCCTATCCACAGCAAAAATTGTAGTCGCCGCAGATGGACTTGGTGGCAGGCTTCTCGTGCGCAAAAATATCACCACCCACCTTGCATCCAATAACACGCGGATTGGAGCAGGAGTCACATTAATTGATCCCCCAGACTTTTATAAAAACGGCACTTTGTTTATGACTTCAGGAAATGGGGGTTATGTCGGATTAGTTCGGCTTGAGGATGGGAGACTCGATCTCGCTGCTGCTTTTGATCCGCTAGCCATTAAAAAGCATGGTGGCATGGGCCCTCTTGCAAAAACGCTACTTCAAGAAATGAACTGGCCCTTACCCTTGAATCTAGAATTTGCACCTTGGCGGGGAACGCCTGCACTTACTGGCCATATTGAACAGGTTGCTACAGAACGATTATTTGTCATCGGTGATGCTGCAGGTTATATCGAACCTTTTACTGGCGAGGGTATGGCATGGGCCTTTACAGGAGCCAACTTTGTTACCCCATTGATAGCCAAAGGTGTTGGTTGCTGGGAACCTGAATTAGCAAAACAGTGGATATCAAAATACAAATCTCACATCACCAATAGGCAAGGAGTTTGCAAGGCTGCAGCTTTTCTGCTAAGGTGGCCATTGCTTGTGAAACTTGCTCTTATGGGTTTAAAGGCTTTTCCTTTCCTATCAAAACCAGTTGTCGCAATGCTGGATAAACCTAACAAGGCTGCAACAAGCATCTAAGGAATCAACATGCATCTTGCTTTTTTGGGTTGGGGAACCGCAGTTCCCGAGGGCACATTATTTCAGGAAGAAGCATTGGAACTGGCACGATCGCTTTGCCCCCAATCTGAAGAGCAATTAAACTGGCTGCCTAAGTGGTACTCTCAAACAGGGATTAAAACCCGTGGAATCATTCTAGGACGGCCCGTTCTTGATGATATTCTGCAAAAGAAAACCGAAACGGGTTCGCCCTTTATTCCAAATGGAAAGCCTGATGACCTTGGACCAACCACGGCTCAACGCATGGAGCATTTTCAAACACTAGGGCCGCCTCTTGCTCTTTTAGCTAGCAAGCAAGCATTAGAAAACGCCCACATTTCCCCAGAGAACTTTAGCCATTTAATCACGGTCACCTGCACCGGTTTTTTTTCCCCAGGCTTTGATTACCACCTTATCCAGAACCTTTCGCTTTCCCCATCGGTTGCTCGAACTCAGATTGGTTTCATGGGTTGCCATGGTTCTCTCAATGGTTTGCGGGTAGCTCATGCGTTTGTAAAAGCACAACCGAATGCCAAGGTTCTTATGTCTTCCCTAGAGCTTTGTAGCACTCATTTTCATTATGGATGGGATCCACAAAAGATTATAGCAAACGCATTGTTCGCAGATGGTGCTGCATCAGTGGTACTGGGTGCTTCAGATAATGTAACCAAAGAAACTTGGAAGCTTGCTTCCTCGGGTTCTTGCATTCTTCCCGATTCCGCAAATGCAATGACCTGGAACATTGGCGACCATGGGTTTGAAATGACCCTTGCAAAACAAGTCCCTGGTCTGATAAAAAAACACCTCAAACCATGGCTTGAATTATGGTTGGCAAAAAATGGATTGAAGTTGGATGATATTAAATCTTGGGCGCTGCACCCAGGAGGCCCACGCATTCTTACAGCAATCGAAGATGCTCTCTCTTTACCCGCCCAATCTTCCGAAATTTCACGCGAAATACTTTCAAACCATGGCAATATGTCAAGCGCTACACTTTTGTTCATCCTGAAAAAGATGGCAGAAATCGAAGCACCAAGACCTTGCGTGGCTCTTGGCTTCGGCCCAGGACTAGCCGCAGAAGCCGCCTTGTTTATTTAAACCGGATCTTTAGCTTCCGCTAGTTCTTTCATCACTATCTCTTGCACTGTTTCCATTTTCGCCATGCCTTTGGTTTCGCGCATAACCGCACCCTTAATGGCATCCGCAGCTTTTACTTTCCCATTTTTAAAATCAACAACGGCTTTGGGATTACCTGCTATCGCCTTCCTAACAATTTCAATGATTTGATTTACATCGCCAACCACCTTGAATCCCAATGCATCCATACATGCTTTTGGATCTTCCCCTGTTTCAAGCATCCGAGCATAAACTTCGCGGGCTCTTTGCATATTCAAACCCGTTTTTGCAATCTCCATCACAAGGCCTGCTAGCTTATCAGGCGAAAGAGAAAAGTCTTGAATCTCTTTTTTCTGCTCATTCAAAGTACTTAAAACTTGATTAGTGATCCAATTGCATGAAGCCTTGGCGTCACCAGATTTCTTCGCAGTTTCTTCAAAGTACGAGGTAAACTTCCGGCCCTGACAAACCAAAACCGATGAATCATAACGGCTTAGGGCATAATCCTTCACCAAGCGTTCCCTGCAAGCAGAAGGGAGTTCCCCCATATTCGCTCTGACCTGCTCAATCACCTGCTTAGTCACTTTCACTGGCACTAAATCAGGCTCTGGAAAATATCGGTAATCCGAAGCTTCTTCCTTACGCCTTTGAACAATAGTTGCGCCTTTTTGATCATCCCAACCCGCAGTACACTTGGGTACTTCGCCAAATCTTTTCCCATCTTTCAAAAACTGATCATACTGGCGTTGCGCTTCGTACTTGATCGACTTCTCTACCGCTCGGAAACTATTCAGGTTTTTAACTTCTACAATTGGAGTAGCTGCAATAGTACCATCGGGCATAGTTATATGAATGTTCACATTGGCATCGCAACGAAGGCTACCTTCCTGCATTTCGCAATCAGAAATCTCCAACTCCTTCAAAAGTAACTTAAGCTCTTCAAGATATAATCGGGCTTCTTCGCCTGACCTGATATCGGGTTTGCTTACAATTTCCAGAAGAGGAGTACCGGTACGATTTAGATCAACCTTTGAATCGCTACCCCTGCCAGATTCATCGTGCATCGATTTTCCCGCATCTTCTTCCAAATGAGCGCGAAATATCCCAATCTTTCTCGTCCCCTGCGATGTTTCGATTTCCAAATGCCCTTCACTTGAAAACGGCAGATCATACTGGCTGATTTGAAAATTCTTCGGTAAATCGGGGTAGTAATAATTCTTCCTGTCCCACTTGGTATAAGTTGCAATGGTGCAATTAATTGCTAACGCTGCCTTCATTGCCAACTCAAACGCATGTTTGTTCATCACGGGCAAAACACCAGGCATACCAATGCAAACCGGGCAGGTCGAAGAATTAGGCGCCAGCCCGAATTTCGTGCTGCAACCGCAAAACAGTTTGGTTTTAGTCAGAAGTTGCACATGAACTTCTAGACCAACCACGATTTTGAATTTCTCTTCTACTGCATTATCCATGGAACTCTCTTTAATTTAAGCCTTAGCATTCAGACGAATTTAGAACCTTGGATTTATTTTATTTGTTTTTGCAATAGTTTCACATGGAATATTGATTTCCCTTACAATATTGGGGATAAATAAAAACAGCCCGTGCTTTTACACACGGGCTGGGCAAACAGATTAACTAGTTACTTGCTGGTTTTCTTCGGGTCGGCACTTTCGCCTGTACGAATTTCTTTCAGCCTGTTTTTCTGTTCATCGGTTAAGACACCTTCAACTTCAGTCTTTTCCTTGGTCTTCAGCTCTTTAAGCTGCTTTTCAAGGTCGGCTCCCTTGCCGCGGTAATCCGTTTGGATTTTATAAATTTTCTGAACTTGATCATCACGGAGGCCAAGCTTCTTAAACTGGGCGGGAAGTTGCCCCTTCACCTTGTCTTCTGCTGCTGCTAAAACGCAGATTGCGGAAAGAAAAACGCAAAGACTTAACAACTTCATTGAATAAAAACGCATTTGAGCGTCCTCCTAAAAAACACCTCCAACCATAAAAATAAGCACAAATCATTTCTATGCCAAAGATCCAAGATATCAGGTATAAATTATATAGCAATAACTTTTTCAATGTATTTTGATTTTTCTTTGCCCCCTCACATACAATAAACCTGTGTACCTTACTTAGGATTACCAACACCCAAACAATCACTCTTTTCAAGGATTAATTATCATGAAGGGTAATGACAAAATCATCGAAGGCTTGAACCAAGCACTCACCATCGAACTTACCGCTATCAACCAATACTTCATTCAAGCCAAAATGTGCAAGAATTGGGGCATAAGCAAACTTGCTGCAAAACATTACGAAGAATCGATGGGCGAAATGAAACACGCCGAAAAACTCATCGATCGCATTCTTTTTCTGGAAGGGGTTCCGGAAATTGCCAGGTATGATGTAATTCGCGTTGGATCGGATATTCCAGAACAATTTACCAACGATCTTGCTCTCGAAACCAAGGGTGTTTTAGCCTACAACAACTTGATTTCTCTTTGCGCGCAGGTAAAAGATTACGGCACCCACGAACTCATTGCGCCTATTTTAACTGATTCGGAAGAACACGTTGATTGGTTGGAAACCCAATTGCATCTGATTCAAACTTTGGGACTTCCCAAATTCCTTCTCTTGCAATCCGAGGCAAACGCTTAGAGAGTAGAGTGTTCTGATAATGAACCGTTCTCAAGGATAATTTGATTTAACTTCTTATGGCAGGCAGTACAGCCACTGCCTGCTTCTGATTCCATTCGTAACTCTGCTAGGCACCCAATTTTTTTGATTCTCGTAATCTCAATCACTTCCACTTCGGTAATGCCCAAGCATTTACATACAACTAGATCTTCACCAACAATTAATGTGCAATTGTTTTGATTCATTTTACCCCCATATTGAGACTCGATATCATTAAATCTAGGTCTCCTCACCACTACTTGTCAACTTCTTTTTCCATTTTCCTTCCATTCCTATTGAAATGGTACTAAATCAGTTCTATTATTAATTGTAGGCAACTTCTTTGTTTTATCTTTAAGGCTTTTATGTCTTTCTTCAGCCGAAAAATGGATTACGCTTTGCTGGTGCTTTCGCACCTGCACGGTAACCCTGACGGCTCATCCGCTAGAGAAATTTCTGCTAAATTTTCTATCAGCAGACCTTTCCTTGCCAATATTATGAAAACCCTTTGTCATCATGGCTATTTATCCAGTCATAGGGGTGTTCATGGTGGGTATGTTTTAATCCGCAAACCCGAAGACATCTCTTTAGCAGACATCATGCAATCTCTTGACGAGCCCTTTCATCTCACGGATTGCAGCAAAGATATTGAAAAGCAAACCTGCTCTGCCAGAACTTTCTGCCCAATTCGCACCGGCATGAGTGGGGTTCATGATCGCATCCGCACTATACTTAAAGATGTGACACTTGCTGAGATCCTTGACCCGACAATCAAGCCTAGCGTCTCTCTTCAATTTGGACTCGAACTTGTTTCTAACGGAATACACAAATAATTCATCCGGTCTCTGGAGGACCTTTTTTTATGTTTAAGCTACCTGTATATATGGATAACAACTCAACCACCCGAACCGACCCGCGGGTTCTTGAAGCGATGATGCCCTACTTCACCGAAAAATTCGGAAACTCCGCCAGCCGTAATCATGCCTATGGCTGGGAAACCGAAGAAGGTGTAGACCTTGCCCGCGAACAAGTCGCTAGCATTATCAACGCCTCTTCCAAAGAAATCATTTTCACCAGTGGTGCAACCGAAAGCAATAACCTTGCAATCAAGGGCGTTGCTGCGATGTACAAGAAAAAAGGTAACCACATTATATCTGCCTCAACCGAACACAAGGCAGTTATCGACCCTTGCATGCGCCTCGAACGCGATGGCTGCAAAGTTACTTTCCTGCCCGTTGATAAGTTCGGGCTCGTTTCTCCTCAACAAGTTGCCGATGCCATCACCGACAAAACTATCCTTGTCAGTATCATGGCTGCCAACAATGAAATCGGTACCGTTCACCCCATGAAGGAAATCGGCGCAATCTGCAAAGCTAAAGGCGTTCTATTCCATACCGATGCCACACAGGCCGTTGGGAAAATCCCAATGGATGTTGAAGATATGGGCATCGACCTGCTAAGCATGACCGCCCATAAAATGTATGGTCCCAAAGGCATTGGGGCTCTCTATGTTCGCAGAAAAGATCCTCGCGTTCGACTTGATGCAATGCTTGATGGCGGCGGCCACGAGCGTGGTATGCGCAGCGGAACTCTTAATGTTACTGGCATTGTCGGCATGGGCATGGCTGCTGAAATCTGCCGTAAAGAGCTTCATTCCGAATCTGAAAGGCTTCTTAAACTGCGTAACAGGCTTCATGAAGGTATCAGCTCTAAGCTTGAAGATGCTTACTTAAATGGGCATCCTATTCACCGCCTACCAGGCAACCTCAACATCAGCTTTGCTTTTGTTGAAGGCGAAGGCCTCATGATGGGCATCAAAGATGTAGCAGTTAGCTCAGGCTCTGCATGCACATCCGCTAGCCTTGAACCTAGCTATGTACTTAAAGCTCTTGGCTTGGGCGATGAACTTGCCCACAGTAGCATTCGTTTCGGCTTGGGCCGATTCAACACCGAAGAAGAAGTTGATTTTGTCATCAACGATGTAGTTAGGGCCGTAAACCATTTGCGCGACATGAGCCCTCTTTACGAAATGCACCGCCAAGGGATCGACCTTAAAACCGTCCAGTGGGCTGCGCACTAAGCAAAGTAAAGTTTCTTTTATTACAATTTATTCAGGAGGATTTTTATATATGGCATACAGCACCAAGGTTCTTGAACACTATAATAACCCGCGCAACGTCGGCAGCTTCGACAAAGATGACCCAATGGTCGGCACCGGCATTGTTGGCGCACCCGAATGTGGGGACGTCATGAAGTTGCAGATCAAGGTCAACCCACTTACGGGCCTTATTGAAGATGCTAAATTCAAAACTTTTGGCTGTGGCAGTGCCATAGCTTCCAGTAGCCTTGCTACCGAGTGGGTTAAAGGAAAATCCCTTGACGCTGCTCTTGGCATCCGCAATACTGAAATAGTTGAAGAGCTTGCTCTTCCACCCGTGAAAGTTCATTGCTCTGTACTTGCTGAAGATGCAATCAAGGCTGCAATCAAGAACCTTCAGGATAAGCAGGCTAACGCACCGCAGACCGTTAATTCTTAGTTCACAGGAATTCTTTTACACATAAGGAGATTTTATCATGCCGATTACTTTGTCCCCTAAAGCTTCTAGCGAAGTCAAACGCATCGTTACCGACCAACGCACCACTGGCGATTTCCCTGAAAAGGTTTATCTCCGTCTTCGCGTAGTTGGTGGTGGCTGCTCCGGCTTCCAGCACAAACTCGACCTCGACGAAAACATGAACGAAAAACTTGATGAAGTTTTTGAAATTGATGGTGTTCCTGTTGTGGTTGACAAGCGCAGCTTGATGTATCTTTCTGATGCCAATGTCGATTTTCATGATGATTTGAACAAACGGGGCTTCAGTATTTCAAACCCCACCGCCAAAACCACTTGTGGTTGCGGCAGTTCATTCTCCATGTAATTTTAAAACTTTCTAAGAGGGAGCGATCTATAACAAGATCGCTCCCTTTTTTAATTCCATGAATTATTTTGAACTATTATCTTTGGAAAAAGCTTACAAGATTGATTTAGTCAATCTTGAGGCTACTTATTTGGCTGCCAGCAAAAAATACCACCCTGACTTCTCAAATTCTGCGATTTTCGATGCCAATGCCTTAAAAATGTCGGCTATGGTGAACCAAGCCTATTCGACCTTAAAAGACCCATTTCAAAGGGCCGAATACCTCTTAAAACTAGAAGTTGGGAAGAATTCTGAGGAAATAAGGACAGTTCCGCCTGATATTTTAGAAGAAGTGATGGATATTCGGTTTGAGCTGGAATCGCAGGCAAAAAGCTCAGAAATATCTGACGAACTGAAAAAAAAACTCACTTCCCGACTAAATAATTTCGAAGTTAGATTGTTAATTCTTTTTGAACAACTAAAATGTTCAATGCATGAGGATCGGGAGAAGATTCTTCTAGACATAAGGCTTTGCCTAAACTCTAGCAAGTATTTTCTAAATATCCTTAGCGAGATTGACTATTAGGGCGCTTAGCTCAGCTGGTAGAGCGGCATGCTTACACCGTGTTGGTCGGGGGTTCGATTCCCTCAGCGCCCACTAGATTACTTTGCAATTCTTCGGTAATTTCAGATAAAACACTAGAATTCTTGAGGATTTTATCAATTCTTTATCCTTATTTAAAAAGCACCTCCAAGGGGACACACGCCACCCTAATTTGCAAAGCCATTTTCTCGGATCTTCATATTGAAATTTTCTAGATTTTAGGAAGTCAGCAAGTACTTGCCCCACAGTTAGAAAAGTTTAATAAAAGTTTACCGTCTTAGCCGATCTTACCAATTAAATATTTCGGCACATGGTTTTTATAATATCGCTCAAGGAACTGTAGAACCAAACACAGGTAAAAGGCAAAAACACGAAAAT
>CAJCCR010000416.1 GCA_903960945.1 uncultured Planctomycetaceae bacterium | reverse complement strand
GCCGCCTTCGTCAACTTCGCGTATGCGGAGTTCCATTCTTGTGCTTCCTTTCACTGACCATACCGAAGGAACCCCGGTCCCTGAGCTTGCCGAAGGGGCCCTTACCAAACCGTATATTTATACCGTCGCTCACGCATCCAGCTCTGAAAGAGGTGTCTTGTTTCCGTGGCTAATTTCTGCTTATTCTTCCTTCCGTGTCTCTGCTTCTGTCTTTTCCGTGTAATTCCGTGTTCGTCCGTGGCAAATGCTTTTGCTTCTGCTTGGTTTTCCTTCCGTGTTTTTCCGTGTTCGTCCGTGGCTAATGCTTCTGCTTTCTTGCCCATCCGGCTCTGAAAGCATCCGTAGCCAAGTAAAAGAAAGTTAATCTTTGAAAGGCCTCAGGTGCTTTAATCTTGAAGGCTTTGAAAAAGTTTCATCTTTGGCTGGGGCTTCTGCAGAATCAATTGCCTTGTGCATTAGTGGATCGATTGCACCTGAAGGAGAAGTTGGTTTGTCTTTCCCTGAGGGCTTGCTGCCATTGAAAAGCACTGCCCATGTATAACCATCGTGTCTTCGTACCAAAAGCGTGGAAGTTCCGGAGAGTGCACCATTGTGCCAAGTGTTGGCCTTTAAGGTATTTTCAACAGGTCGGACATTCCAACCTAGAGCATAAAAAGTGGGAGAGGGTTTTTCTTCTTTAGGAAGTTTAGGATTGCTGAACATTAACTTCGTGGCTTCTTTTCCTAATACCCGTTTAAGGGCATTATCATCAAGGCTGGAAGCTAGTTGTACTAGGCTGTGGGCAGTTGCAATCCAACCGCCCACTGCATCGAGTGATTCGTGATCATGGGTGCCATAGGCGATATCTACAGGCTCGTAGGGTGGGAAAACGCTGTTGGCTTTAGAAGGCGCGGGCGGGTAGTAAACGACTTCGTTGGGATGTCGATTGGAGGCAAGAGATTTACCCGGTTTAATTTCTTCGATGCCAAGTGGCTTGAAAATATTTTCAGTGACATAATCGTTGTAAGTCTGGTTTGAAACTTTTTCGATGATTCTACCTAGAAGGCAGTAACCCAGGTTGGAGTATGCGAATCTTTCTCCAGGATTGAAATCGAGTTGCTTGCCCATCATGTAGCGGATGACATCTTCTTTGGAAGCGGGTGCGGGCTTGTTGAATGCCTTGGCGATTTGCACCGACTTAAACATTGCATCGAAGGATTTTGCTCTGTCGAATCCACCCGTATGGCTTAATAAATGAGCAACGGTGATTTCTTTCCAGCGCAGGTCGGGCTTTGCATCACCCTCTAGAAATGGATCAAACTTGATTATGTCTGTAACCTTATCCGTAAGGCTTAGCTTTTTCTTTTCCACCAGTTGCATGATTGCAATTGAGGTGATGGGTTTGGAGATGCTGGCAATGCGATACAAAGAATTGGGCGCTGCTGGAACTCCACGGTTCCCATTCATTTCACTAGGCAGTTCTGCATAACCAAACCCTGCAGAGAACAAAACTTTCCCCTGATATGCCACTGCAACCGATGCGCCCGGAAGGTTGTTTTCTGCGATGAACCCCAGCATCATTTCTTCTAACGCTTGCGGATTGAAATTCTTTTTGGGAAGTGCGATTTCTGCAGATTGCGAAACCGACATGGAAAAAAGCAAAATGAACGAACACACCATTATGGTTTTAGACATTAGAACACCGAGTTTATTTTTTGGATGCGGAAAAACCACCCTTAGCACGGGCATCAAGGCTATAAGGCCCTGCCCCGTTAGCTATGATGAAAAGCATTGCCCCCATCAGTGAAAGATTTTTCATGAATTGAACCATCTCCAGCTTTTTCGAAATTGATTCCTGCATCGTCCAGAAGTCGTGGAAGTAATAGGTTTCCACAAGTAGATATAAAAGTAATAAGCCCGCACCTACTTTGCTTTTCCAACCAATGATTACCATCAAACTGCCCGCAAGAAGTGAGCCTATTGCCAACACCAATGCAACCCGAGGCATGGGTACACCCTGATGGCCCATTGCTGAGATTGCGTCTTCAAAGTTTGGGAGGTTGAAACCAATGGCACTGGAAAGGAATATCGCACAAAGAGAAATCCTGCCCAGCAAGGTCATCGTTCCCTGCAACATATGTCCAAAATTAACTGCCATTTTGTTTCCTAATGTTTAAATGTTTATCCTAGAAGACTTTATCATCCTTACGACCCTTGGGAAAAGAACTTTCCCTTTATAAATGAGGATTTCCACCCTTATTTCCCTGTTGACATTTAAACTTGTTAGATTGAAAATAGATTTACCCCGAATAAGCATGCCTCAATGGTTTTTGCCATGAATCAATCCAGAAGATCTTTTGTTGTAGCTTCCACTGCAGGAATTGCTGGTTTTGGTTTCGGTGCCCCCGGTTTAATGGCTGCGCCTCAGGCAGTTGCAGCCTCGGGTAAAGGCAAAGCCAAATCAACCATTCTCTTTTTTCTTTCAGGTGGGGCTTCGCATATCGATACCTGGGATATGAAACCCAACGCTCCCGAAGAATACCGTGGGCTTTTCAAGCAGACCGAAACCACTGCCCCGGGAGTGAAACTTTGCGAACATCTGCCCCTGCTAGCAAAGCAAGCCAAACACCTTGCAGTAATCCAAGGTGTGAAAAGCACGGTCAACACCAACGATCATCATGCGGGATATTATTACAATCTGACAGGCCATGTGCCCGATCAGAGTTTTCTTTCGCTGGGTAATAATCGTACCCCCATGCCGGATGATTGGCCCTTCATGGGAAGTGTGATCTCTGCAAAGCGCCCGGCACATCCGTATATGCCCAATGCAATCACTCTGCCTGAAAAACCAAGCACAGCCCCTTATACTAGGCCGGGCCAGTTTGCTGCCAAGCTGGGTGTGGAATACGATCCCCTTTATGTTTTGGGAACCATCGATAAGCCCCTTTCCTTCACCGCGCCTTCGATCAGCCTTGATGCAAGCATGAATCCCAAACGGCTATTGGCTAGGCAGGAAATATTAAACAAGCTCGATGGTGCAAGGCGTCAGCTTGATCAATCGAATAAAAGCGCCACTTGGACCAAGCTTCAGGAAAAAGCAATGTCGTTGCTTCTTTCCGCAAAAGCCACCAAGGCTTTCAATGTTGCAGATGAACCTGTAAGTATGCGTGAAAGATATGGTAATAACACCAATGGCATGTCGCTTTTGCTTGCTAGAAGAATGGTTGAAGCAGGGGTTCCGTTCATTACCGTATTCTGGTTGGGTGATGATAAACTCAACAAGAAATGCAAAAGTGGTGGCGGTTGGGATACGCATGGCAATAACTTCAACTGCTTAAAGGAAGATCTATTACCCGGCTTTGATCGGGGTTTTTCTGCACTTATCGAAGATCTTTCGCAGCGCAATCTGCTTGATTCCACACTGCTTATGGTTACATCTGAAATGGGTCGAAAGCCCAAAGTGGGCGATCCACGCAGCGGCGGGGTCAATGGCGCAGGCCGTGATCATTGGACTCATTGTCTTAGTGTTTTGATGGCGGGTGGCGGGATTCAAGGCGGGCAGGTGCATGGCTCATCCGATAAGCGTGGCGAATTTCCCGAACAGAAAATCGTTACCCCTGCCGATGTTACGAAAACGGTCTACCATGCTATGGGTATTTCCGATCTCGAAGCCCATGATAAAGAAGGCCGGCCTTATAATCTTCTTGCTGAAGGTGAACCCATCCTCGATTTGTTCTAAACCTCTCACCCGGTTTTTTCTGGAGTACCCAATTCCATGTCTAAATCTAATATGTTTGTTGTAGTCTTACTTTTCATTTTTGTGGATGGAATTTTTGCGCAAGACGATCAGTTAAATCCGCAGGTAAGATCTTCATTTGAAAAAATTGAAAGAACCATTGTTACAAACCCAGGCTTAGTTCCGCTTGGGTCTTTGGCTTCCTTGAATCTTCAACCAGGTTCTTGTTTTGTACCCCCTGATACAACCAAAGAATTCATGATAGCATTGGGAAATACTTTTTCTGGCGAAGTTTTAGGCATGATCGTTCCAGGATCCAAGGACGCTTGGAACTTGGATATCATGATTGTTCTAGAATCATCCCCGTCTGGTCATATCCTTGATGCGGATGCCAACAAGTTGGATGCTAATGCCATTCTTGATTCTATTCGCTCTAGAACCGAGGCTGCCAATGTTGAACGCAAAAACAAAAAACAAGGTGAATTGAAGGTCGTGGGCTGGGATGAAACTCCTTATTATGATCAGCCAAAGCGTCTTCTGGTTTGGTCCATCAATACAGTCGATTTTGACAACGGCCCATCGATCAATTACAACCAGAATATGCTGGGAAGGGATACCTTGCTTCGGATGGTAGCCTTGGGCAGCGTGGAAAATTCCAAAATCAAACAATTTGCTAAGAGTGCTGCTTCCAACATCACCTACAATCTGGGAAAGCGTTATGAGGATTACCAACCCGGAGTTGATAAGGTTGCAGAGTATGGATTGGCTGCACTCATTGCGGGGATTGCGGCTAAGAAGCTTGGCTTTTTCGCACTTATAATGGCATTTCTTGTTAAAGGATGGAAAGTCATTCTTTTAATATGTGTGTTTTTTGGTGGCACGATTTATAAACTCCTTGGTTTTACTAAAACTACCCCTCCACCCGAAGATGAACCTGCAAGTCCACAGTAAATTCTTGCAATTTGTTTTCTAGAAAGAATATTCCATGACGAGCAATTGTATCATTACCGTTTCTGTTTTCCTTGGCATCATCGGCCAAGCCGATTACTCCAAACTTCAAGACATCAAGCCAACTCAATTTGCAAAAGCCCCGGGCTATTCCGAAGGCCCTACTTGGAAGAATGGCGAACTCTTCTTCTGCAGCGGATCATTACTGCGGGTCAGTAAAGAGGGCAAAGTCGAAAAGTTTCTCGATATCAATCCTGCTGGCACCGTTCTTAATGCAAAAGGCCATCTGCTTATTTGCGATAATAAACATAAGGCCATCCTTGATTACGCACCCGATGGCTCGCTTAATGTTCTTGCAGATTCCTTCGAAAATAAACCCCTTAACAGCCTTAATGATCTCACCCTTGATGCTAAGGGTAATATTTATTGGACTGATCCCTCAGGCTCATCGCTGCAAAAGCCCATAGGCAATATTTTTAGATTAACTCCTAAGGGGGAAGTTACCAAGATTGCAACCGGGTTAGCTTTTCCCAATGGCCTAGATGTTGATCCACAAAGCAAGTTCCTTTATCTGATTGAATCGCAATCCAAGAAAATCCTTCGCTATTTAATTCCAGAGGAAAGCAAACCTTTCCCAGAACCCGAAATCTTTTACGATCTTGGAGGCAGTGGTGGTGATGGGTGCGCCTTCGATAATCAGGGAAATTTATGGGTTGCTGATTTCCAACGCCCTGAAACCAAGCAAGGACGCATACTCGTTCTTTCCCCTGAAAAGAAGGTGCTTGGTCATATTGATATCCCAGCCCAAGTGGTTAGCAACATTGCTTTTGGTGGCCCTAACCATGATGAAATTTTCTGCAGTACGGGTGGGCCCAATGGCATCTTCCACGCAAAGGTTGGTATCCAAGGTTTCAAAGGTCATCCCGGTGCTGAAAATAAAAGCTTGAGGAAGATTCTCATCTCGCCAGAGGGTGCAGCTTCTATCATTCAACCGTGAAAGTTTTGAGTTCCGGCGGCGTTCGTATATTTAGAAATCGTTCGACCCTGAAACCATGACAGATGTTGTTCCCCGTGATTCTTCTCGTGAAATTATTAAGACCAGAGTGTTACCTTGGGCAATCACATATAAGCATCTGGATGATTAAGTTAGTAAAGGTAGTCTGCAAGCAACTTGGCGGGGGGTAACGGAAGTTCGATTTGGTAACGTCCATTCTTGGCAATAGTTACAATGTTGCGAAAATCATTGATTACAACTTCGAAATCATTCCCTTTAAATGCAGGATCATCTAGCCAAAGAAGTAGACCTAGACAAGCCCGGATGTCGGAGGTGTACTTTTCGTGCCCATGGGGGAGCACTTCTTTTTTATCATTGGAATAAAGGATCAGTGTTTGAAAACAACTTGCAGCTTGATAGATCGAAATCTCTTTTTGCTTAAAGGCCTTGGATACTTGGTTTTTTAAAATGTTCCGTTGGACCAAAAGTTGATCGTACGAATTCATTTCTTCAAAAGCAGCTTTAAATTTTTCTATTTTAGCCTGATGCTCATTTGGATTAATCAGAAAATAAACTGTTTCAGGAAAATCAATAAAGGTATAACCCAATACGGAAACCAACACTGTCCAAGAAAAAGTTTTTAATATTGAAAACATAAAATCAATCCTCCTAAATCAAAATGATTTGTGTGTAACACTAAACAATAAGATTTTAGGAGAGGCGCCAACTTGCAAATAATCGTATTGAGTACACAGCATTTGAAAGTCTTTTGTTCCACATGTTTTTAAATAGGATGATTTTTTCAGAAAGAATTTTTGCATTAGTAAAGTTGTGATGCACTAATTTCATCACTTTCCCCTTTCATAAAACTAAAATTCGCCCAATAAAAGTTTCTATTGCTACTTATTGGGGAGCAAACACCGTGCCAATGCCGAGTAATCACCAAAAACAATAAATTAGCCTGATCAAAATCCCTGATAAGGAAAATTAATCACTATACAAAACATATGATAGCAAGGGTTTAAGCTCTTAGTGTTAGAGTTTGAGGTGTTCTTAATGAAGAGTTTGAATCAATTATGTGCGTAATTGATGAAGTGCTTGTTTTTAAGAAATCTGCCTATTTTCGTAGCAGTGCTCAATGAAAATCAGGTTTTTAAAACAAACGCTAAAATGATGAGAATACTGATCCCTGTAAACAAACTTAAGGAAACGAGCCAGATTTCTGCTGCTACCATTGGTTCATACGGTTGATTATGTAATTCATCAACTAGTTTTTCAGATTCTTGGGGATTGTTCATGGAGTAACTCCGGTGGGTGGCATAATGCCATGAAAAAAGAGCCAAGATATTCCCAGACCAATCCAGATTACGAATCCAAAAAGGCAGACAACATATACTAAGATTAATTTGCCCAATCCCTCCTGCCAAAGTCGTTTGAAATCAGCAGACAAACCAATGCTGAAAAAAGCGAGGGCAAAGAAGAATTTTCTGAAGGCATCAAGGTTGGTAGATGATTCTTTGAGCTCTTTGATTTTCTCGGGGAAGCAAAGCCCTAAAGTGATGAACAAAGCAAAAGCGATGAAATATCCAATTACGAATTTTGGGAATCGATCCCAGACTTCCTTAAGCGAAACCTTTTCGCCCGGTTTGCGATCAATCCCATAAACCCAAACACAAGCAAGAATAAAACACCACACGCCTATGAATAAATCAATGAAGATTTTTACGGTGGTCGTGGTCATCAACATCCAGCCTTTTTGAAACCCACCTTGGGCCATATATAATGCCTCGGTAATCGCACCACTAGCAATCGCTGCACCATCCGTTTTTACTGCAAGGCCCATCCAAGCTGCAGCGACCATCGGCTCTTCTGGAATAATTGCGTGTGCAAGAAAAGGTAAAACTAAAAGCTCGACTACTGAAAATACCACGACTAATGATGAAACCATGATGGGTACGACCGGCCTAGCGCGGATGGCTGCACCCGTTGCAATGGCTGCCGATACGCCACAGATTGAAATACCCGAAGCCAAAGGCGCTGCCCATTCTCTGCTGAATCCAAAAACTTTTCTCGCCATTAGGTAAACCAACGCCCAGTAGATTAAATAGGCCTCGACAATTGCAGCTAAACCCCGAAAGAAAACCGTTCCCGCAAGATTTGCCTGTTCGAGCCCTTTAAGACCAACGCCTGCCCCAACTAAAACAATTGCAGTTTTAATAAACCATTCGGTGCGTGCTGCCTGTGAGAGGAATTTTGCAAAGGATGTAAAGAAGTTCCCGATGATCAATCCAATGAATAATGCAGCCAGATATCCTGCTTCGCCCGTTAAACCCATCGACCATTTAAGCCCAAGTTTTTCTCTTTCGTTGGGAACTGCAGCAACAATTCCAGCATGCCCCAGCACCCAACCAAACATGGTGAGTGTCAGAACGATAAGAAGTGCGGTGAGGAAAGATTTTTTATTTTCTGCAAATCGCCTGCGTTCCCAAAGAAGCAAAAGTGCAATAAAGGCAAGGGTTGCAATTAAGCTTATCCAGCCTGGAATGTGGGAAAAAGATTTGCCCAGAGGTGCGAGGGCGTTAAGCGGGTCGGTCCAAACCTTAACACCTAGAACCCAGCCGAGAAGATTGCCTACGCCTAAAGGCAGACAAAGTGCAAGGGCGATAAAAAGAAACGCTAGCCAAACAGCAGAGCGATCTTCATTAAAAGAAATTTTCTGCATGAACATTCCTTACAAGGTAGATGAATACCCCAAGGATAACTTCTTTTGCAGAAGACTGCATTTGTAAATTGAAAAAAGAGGATAATAAAGTTTTGTTATCAGTTCAGGATAGGGGTGTTTTCTGCAAAACATTCGGAAGCATCAACAGGCCTTACTAGCAGCATGTATTTGGAGGCAATGGGCGCCTTAAAGCGCACGCTCCAGAATTTGCTTCCTGCATCGAGTGCGAATTCTCCATCCAAGACGATTTCATGGTTTTCGTTAATTGCCATCACTCTTACTTTGGGGAAGGGATAGGTTCTGTTGGGAAATAAGAGGGTGATTCTTTCGCCATTGGGTTGCATCGAGCGTTTCATTCGGATCGGGAAATTACCCAGAATAATATTTTTGGAAGAGTCGCCCTTCATTTGCTTGATGGGAAGGGAATTATTCGAAGGGTTATGCAAAAGTGTTTGGGTTTCTGAAGTTTGGTGAGTTGTTTTTTCGGTTGGATGCAGAGAAACAATCCAAGTTTTTGAAAAAGCAAGATGGCTGAAGATATTCATGAGCCTTGCTGAGGGAAGTTTTTTGAGCAGATTCATTCCTGGGTCTTGAACCATGGTTTTCATGAGCCTGATGGTTCGAGCGCATCCCAAAGTTTCGAGATGGTAATGAATATCATCTTCAAGTTCTGGCGTTAGCTTGGTTTGAAAAATAAAATTGAAGAGCTCCATGGGTTTGGGATACCAAAGGTTTTCT
>CAJCCR010000415.1 GCA_903960945.1 uncultured Planctomycetaceae bacterium | reverse complement strand
CGTAATTCAGTAAGGACAGCTCTTGCCCCACAAGTAAGTAATGGCAATGTGCTGGATCAAACCGTTTGGGATTTTCATTTTGAATCAGGTAAGCCTGAACTTAATGCAATGGGTAAAGATCATTTGAAGAGGCTTGCCCGCAGAAGGCCCGCTGCCCAAGAAGTTATTTTCTTGCAAATTGCGCAAAACCCTGATGAAAAAGTTACTTACGGAAAAATTGCTAGACTCTATTCAGATGATCTTGAAAAACTTACTAATGAAGAACGAACTGCTTTTGAAGAGCTTAAAAAACTAAAAGAGCTTAATGAGAAAAGAGAATTAAAGAACAAATTTTTTAATGAAATTCAAGAAGAGCGCAATAAATTAATTAACAAACTTTCCAATGAAGAACGCAATGATTTTGAAATAATTAAAAAGCAAAATGCACTTAAAGAAATCAAGAAACTTAATGAAATTAAGAAGCTTAATGAAATGAATGAGATGAACATGCTTACAGAGCTCAAAAATTTAAATGAAAAACTTACTAATGAAGAATTAACCAATCTAAAAGAATTAGTTGAAAAAAATAAAACAAGGGAGCTAAATAAAATAAAGGAGCTTAAAGAACTCAACATGGCTCGAAGCGAAAGCATCAAGGCTTACATGACCAAAATTTCGCAAGACAAGTTGCATCCTGAATTCCAAGTGGTGCTGCATGACCCTGCAGAAGTTTCTGGGTCCGGAATTGAAGCTAGAAATATAATAAATGGTAAACAATTAGGCGTTAATGGGAACTTTAACCCAGACCAATCCGGGTCTTCTTCTGGCGGAAGCAATACGGGTTCTAGTGGCGGCAGTGGTTCTTCTGCAACAGGGAACGCAGGCGGCAATTAATAGCCTAGAATTAAGCTGTCGCCCCTTTAATTAGGAAACTTCAGCGTGATGTATTTGAGCTTTGATTACTGGTGGAATTTAATCTTTTCCGATAGGGCGATATTTATCCAATTTTCTTTAATAATACTCGCCCTAGGTATTTGGTTGCTACGCCGTAAATGATGTTTAAGGAGCGAAAGTGAAATCCCAGGACAAAGATCAATACATCCCCACTGCGCCTCAATGCCCTGATAATCTCAAGGAAACTGGCCTTAACTCCGGCATGCTTTCTGAAATGGTTTTAAAAGCGATTTATACCAAGGGCGCAATGCTCGGTATGGATATCTCTAAATCTTTATGCCTGCCTTTTAAAATCATTGAAGAAGCTTTGGTCTTCCTTAAAAACGAAAAGTGCATCGATGTTTCAGGTGGCGACCTTATTGGCAGGGCCAGTTACAAATTCAACCTTACTGAACTAGGCAGAAGAAGAGCGCAAGATGCCATGAAGGTTTGTGGCTATGTTGGGCCCGCCCCTGTCAGCCTAGAAGATTATGTCGACCAAACCTACAAGCAGGCTGTGACCAACCTGCCCGTGGATCCCCAGGCTTTAAGAGAAGCTTTTAGCCATCTGGTGATTACTGATGAACTTTTCAATGCAGTTGGACCTGCCATTCTTAGTGGCAAATCCATTTTCATTTACGGCCCGCCCGGTACAGGAAAAACCTCGATCGCCCAAGCCATAGGCGACTTCATGAATCGCAAGGGTGGCGATATTTTTGTCCCGTATGCCTTCCATTTCGAAGGCAACATTATCTCCATATTCGACCCTGCAATACATATCCCACATGAAGTCCAAGCAGAGGCCCCGAAAGATGAAGCAGAGGCTGCAATCCGCAGGCTATTGAATACTAGCAATCATGATAGCCGTTGGGTTCGCATTCGCAGACCGGTGATCATTACAGGTGGCGAATTAAGCCTCAGCATGCTCGAACCCCGCTACAGCCCGGAATCTAATTATTACCAAGGCCCTTTGCATGTGAAAGCCAATGGTGGGATCTTTCTTATCGATGACTTTGGAAGGCAATTATGCAGCCCTAAAGAGCTGCTTAACCGCTGGATTGTACCTTTGGAAAGCCGGGTAGATTACCTCAACTTGGTAAGCGGGCAAAAATTCAAAGTACCTTTTGAACAGTTAACCATCTTCTCAACCAACCTCGATCCGAAGGATATTGTTGATGAAGCTTTCCTCAGACGCATGAGGCATAAGGTGGAAATCAATGCCCCCAAAAGAGACATCTACGAGAAGATATTTGAGATGTATTGCAAAAAACTTTCGATGAAACCCTGCCCCGAAGCCGTGGACTACCTATTTGATCGCTATTACTCCAAAGGCAGGTCAGTTCGTGCCAGCGATTGTCGTGATTTGCTGGAGACAGTGGCCTCAATATGCCGATTTCGTGGTAGTCCAGTTGTGTTGTCACGCGAGTTGATCGCAGAGGCAGCAGGCAGCTTCATCGGCGACTTTGCCTGATCTTCCTCGCTTCACCCGGTGGCCCCAACTTCTGAACTTTGCTTGTTTAGCTAGTTGGAGAGTTATCATGAAAAGAATATTCCTAGTTTTGCCTGCGCTCTGTTCCACCTTGGTGGGTTGCACCCTTACAGGTACAGACTTCGCATTAAAAGATAAATCATTCAATGTTAATGAAAAAGTAGTAACCAAACCGGGTTCCGAAAAAGAAGCCCCCACGCGCGCGCCCAAGGCTGCAACTTGCATAGCCTTTGGCGACTTCCGAGCCATCGAGGCCAAGAACCTCGAGCGATCCTCTTTGCAACGCCAGCAGCTTTTCGAAGATGCCCGTAAAGCATACCAACAAGCACTTTCCATCGAACCTGATAATCTTCAAGCATTGGTCGGCCTAGCCAGACTTTATTCGAGCATGGAAGATTACCAGCACGCTCAAGAAACCTACGAACTGGCGGGTAAAAAGCACCCCAAGGAAGCAGGCATTTGGTTCGAACTGGGCATGCTTCATGCTAGGAAAAAAGAATGGGATATCGCACTCGAAGATTTGGCCCGTGCTGTAAAGCTCGAACCCGAAAACAGGCAGTTCATCAACACCTATGGCTTTGCACTTTGTCGAAACGGAAAATTTGAAGAAAGCTACAAAGTCTTCATTAAGATCAACGAACCAGCAAAGGCCCATTATCAAGTGGCCCGCATGATGGAACATGTAGGTAAAAAAGAAGAAGCACGCGAACACCTGATCAAGGCGCTTGCCAACCAACCCGATTTCCCTGATGCCAAAGAGATGCTTACTTCCCTCGGCCAATAAAGTCATGCCCATAAAACTTGTTTCAATAAGGCCACCAACAGTGGCCTTTTAACATTGTTCACATGCTGCAGTAGAAATCATCCATCCATGTTTCCCGATTACCACTAAAGTTATCTTAAAATTAAATTCTATATTATTTATTTTTCCCCAAATAAACATCGTTTCCCACCGAATAGTAGTTTGTAAAAGGTTTGTTCAGCGAAAAGCGCTGCAACCTAGTGCCCTATGCAGTGGGGGTCCTGGGCCAACTCATAACTGCTATTCAGGAGATCTAAGATGGAACTTATAAAATGGGAACCGATTCGCGAGTTCGAGGAAATGTTTAACAATTACACCAAGGCGATGACTTGGCCTTCTATTCGTGCAGACGCCCTGATTTCTGGCGATTGGGCCCCCAGAGTGGATATCTCGGAAAATGACCATGAAATTGAAATCCGGGCGGAAATTCCAGACGTCAAAAAAGAAGATGTCAAGGTCGGCGTCGATGATGGCATCCTTACCATTGAAGGTTGCAGAAACAAAGAAAAAGAAGAAAAGGGAAAAAGATTTCATCGGATTGAACGATCCTATGGAAGCTTTGCCCGCAGCTTCACCCTGCCCGATCATACGGATGGAACCAAGATTAAAGCATCCTTCAAGGATGGCATGCTTAATCTTCACATTCCCAAAACACCCAATGGCAAGATGAAGGCCATTCAAGTAAAGGTCGACTAAGCCTTGCGATTATTTGTTCACTTAAATTAATCCTTGGATTATTCACCCTATCATCCGTTACAATATCTTCGTGAAAATTCTCACGGAGATATTGTATGTTTACCCTAGTTACTTTAGCCCTTGGCGCCGCACTGCTTTCTGAAACACCCCGCAACATCATCATCGTTATGACCGATGATCAAGGCTATGGCGATATCGCCTGCCATGGCAACCCAATTCTTAAAACACCAAACCTCGATAAGCTTCATTCGCAAAGTGTTCGCTTCACGGATTTTCATGTCAGCCCCACCTGTGCCCCTACTCGCTCCGCACTTATGACAGGCAGGCATGAATTCAAAAACGGTATCACTCATACTATTTTCGAAAGGGAAAGGCTTAACCCCAAAGCTATTACCCTTCCCCAAGTTTTGAAAACCGCAAACTACACTACCGGGATATTTGGCAAATGGCATCTGGGCGATGAGCCCGCCTACTGGCCCAACAAACGCGGCTTTGATGAAATGTTCATCCATGGTGCAGGTGGAATTGGTCAAACCTATCCGGGAAGTTGTGGCGATGCCCCCAATAATAAATATTTCGATCCTGCAATTCTTCACAACGGGACATTCGAAAAAACCAAGGGCTACTGCACTGATGTTTTTTTCAACCAAGCCATTCTTTGGATGACTGCTCAGCAAAAGGCAAACAAACCCTTCTTCACCTACATCACCCCTAATGCACCCCATGGCCCCTTAATCTGCCCACCAGAGTACGAAAAGAAATATGAAGGAAAGGTGCCCCCTGATGCAGCCAAGTTTTTTGGCATGATTGAAAATATTGATGATAACATGGGCAAACTCATGACATTCCTCGATGAATCGGGGATCTCCAAGGATACGCTTCTAATATTCATGACCGACAACGGCGGTACTGCAGGAGTGAAAATTTTCAACGCAGGTATGCGAGGTTCGAAAAATACCCCTTACATGGGTGGCACCCGGGTTCCTGCATTCTGGCGCTGGCCCGCAGGTTTCACGGGGGGCAAAGATTGCAACAAGCTGACCGCCCACATCGACATATTTCCCACCTTGCTTCAAATTACAAACATCCCCATGCCAAAGGAAGCAGCCTTGCAGGTTGAAGGGCGAAGTTTTCTTCCCCTTTTAAAAAACCCAGAAGCTGCGTGGGATGATCGTGTTCTTTTCACCCATATTGGGCGCTGGGAAAAAGGCAAAGCTTCTGAATCTAAGTACGCTTTTGTCTCTGCAAGAAACACCCGCTACAACCTAGTCAACAATGTAAAGCAGGGCGAAAAGTGGGAGCTGTTTGATATCTCAACCGACCCCGGGGAAAAGAACAACATTGCAGAAACCAGCCCTGAGGTTGTACAAAAACTTAAAGGTGCAATTGATCAGTGGTGGCTAGAACTTACTCCGCTGTTAGTGAATGAAGATGCAACCGGGCCTAAGATAAATCCCTTCAAGGAACTTTATTGGAAGCAGTTTAGCGAAACTCCAGATCCCAAAATACTTAAGCAGATGGATCCCACTTCGAAACAGGGCAAGAAAAAGTAGCTTCTACAAGAATGGCTTAAACAGCGATTTTAATTTCTGTTCTGAATGCAGGATAAAGGAATAGTCTCTGCTTTGTAGCTGTTGTTGCACTTTGAATTGGCCTTGCAAGTGCTTAGCCTTTTCAACTTCTTGCTGATAATCGGTTTTAACCCAAACCCGCAGGCCATCGAGATTTGCTCTCAGTTTTTGATATCTTTCTTTGCGCTCACTATGGGTGTTGCAAGCAAGTTGCAGAAGCTTTTGCCTTTGCACAATCAAAGTATCCCACTGAGAATCGGGCTTTGCAGGGGCATGCCTTTGCGGGTTCCACCAAATATCCCTGGCAATTTGATTGGCAACTTTAACGGAAGATTCAGTTTCAAAATTCTTGATCAGGTTCAATCTTGCGGTTGCTGAAACAACCATGAATGCTGGGGGCGTTACCTGATAAAAATTCTGAATCATTTGATCCGTAACTTCATCATACTTGGCACCACCGATGCCGTGAATAAAGGCATCTGAAAGTAGTAGGCGGGCGAAAATGGTGGTGGATAAAGCACGAGGCCTTACTCTGGTTCCCTGCATCTCCAAATTTTTAAAAGCAGCAAGTTGATCTTTAACACCCAAGCTGATTCTGACCCCCTGCGGGCCGGGCGTCCCCAGAATGATTTCTCCTGAAGCTTCTTTTTTTACTCCAAGCCTTTGCCTTCTGCTCTCGCCAGAAAGTAATAACCAAAAAGGTGTTTCCGCCCAACCCTTCGCAACGCCTAAATCTGGGAAGGGATGGTTCTTGCTTTTAAGCCCGTGTTTTTGTTCGATAGGTTGCAACCGCCTGATTAAACAAATTTGCGAAAGATTCTGCTTTACTGATGATATCCATAGCAAAAAGCGAGAACGACTTAGTTCCACAAAGTATACTTACGGGAAGTTCAAGGTTATTGCAGCCTAGATGTTGCTCCCATTTTCTGCGGGCATGGGTAAACGCCAACCCTGGTTTTAAGCCCATTGCAACCGCCTTTGAAACATCTTGCCAAAAACTTACACCCATGGGAATATTTTCCCAATCGGAGGTGAGCTCTTTCAAATGCTCGCTGAACCGATCAAAGATTTCATGATTTTTGATCATCCAATCTTCGTAGGGCATGCCGGAATTGTCTTTGTCAAAATTACAGTTAACCACCACCGACTTCTTTACACCAACGGGAATCATGGGTACAGAAATTGAAGCATGTTTGACCACATCATTATCGATGATGAGGTTTAGCGGTGTAAGGGAATGTTTTTTAGCGATGGAGTGCAGTGCAAAATTCTTGATCCAAACTCCGGGATGAAACAATTCGGGTTGATGGCCTGATACCAGCAAGGGCAGACTCTTATCAACTTTTATTTCCTGCCCATTCGATTTCAAAAATGCAATCGAAGCAGCAATCGCTTCCTCTTTAGCAAGCAGGCGAAGTTCTTTTAGGGGTTGTCCAAAAATCAATGGTTGGGCAGTAGAAATCTTCTTTTGGTTTTCTTTGATCAATTCTGCGACAAGGGAAGGATCTGGGTAATAAAGAATTCCGCCATCTTCAGAAGGTGCGCGAAGTTCATGCAGGGAAATCAACGGGTTGTTTCCATTAAAATTGAATCAAAAGTGAAAGAACCAGATG
>CAJCCR010000414.1 GCA_903960945.1 uncultured Planctomycetaceae bacterium | reverse complement strand
TTAACCAAAGCGAAAGATTTGTAGCAAGTGCAACGAAGTTGGGAAAGCCTGGCTTGGAAGAATCTGCAACATGGTTGGCCCCATTGATCAAATCAATTTCACCCTGGTTTACCAACGGGTGTTGGCTTGGTTCATCGCGATACCAGACCCAGAAAATGATTGCACCCACCATGCCGATCAAACCGTAAATAACAAAAGGTTTGCGCCATCCATCAGAAGCGCCTGCAGCAAGGAAGTTGGTAAGCATAGGGGCGATCGCACCGCCTAACCTGCCACCGATTGCTACGATGCCACTTGCTGTGCCACGGCCCGACAAAGGTACCCATTTACGAACAATGCCGTTGGCAAGTGGGTAGGCCCCGGCTTCAAACAACCCGCAGCCCAACCTAAGTAAAAAGAATAAAGCATAGCCACTTACCATGCCCATTAACCCGGTGCAAAGCGACCAGAAGAAAAGATAGATCCCTAGTGCGATGCGGGGCCCGTAGCGATCGCCTATCCACCCTGCGGGTATTTGGCAAAGTGCATACGCCCAGAAGAAAGCGGATAAAAGATTGGCAAACTGGACTTCGTTAAAGTCCAAATCTTTCTTGATGGAAGTGCCAAGGATACTTAGGCAAACCCTGTCGAGGTAAAGCATGATTGCGACCATGGTGGTGCATAAGATCATGCCATGTCGAACGCTTGTGGGTTTATCGTTGCTTGTGGAAATGTTCAAGAAAATACCTTCATGGTAAGAAAGCGGGTAGGAAGGAAAGCTACACCAATGAGGCCAAGTATAGCAAACCCATGCGTGGAATCACGCTAAATCATTTGCCTGCATAGGCGGTTACATCCACTTCATACTTTAATGCTCCGCCCAAGCAATTGACGATGGTGGTGCGGGCAGGGAAGGGTTCCTTGAAGTAATCACGGTAAAGTTTGTTGTATTCGGGAAGATCCGCGGGGTTATCAATATAAGAACGAACCTGAACGACATTGGCGAAAGAAAGGCCAGCAGCAGCTAGAATTTTTCTGGTGTTCTCCAGCGACCTGCGGAATTCACCTTCAAAAGTATCATTGACAATTTTTCCGGTTTCATCAACAGATGCCTGGCCAGAAACAAAAACGAAATCGCCCGCTTTGATAGCTGGGCTGAAAGGTAGATGGCTTGTCGGTGTGCTTTTATCTCGAATTACTTCAATGGTCATGCTATTAACCCCTTCCTTACTTGGTTTTTAAAACTTTTTCGATCTCGAGGGCGACTTGCCTGCCTAGCATATCATATCCCTCGCCTTTGAAATGCACATCCATTGGGTTTTGCACTTTCGAAAGCTGAGGAGTGATAAAGTCAAACAGATCGTTTACATGAACCATGTTTTTTTTCATGATGTCTGCTGCGATGCGATTTTTTTCAATGATGGCTGCTGATGCTTCAGGCCCATCCTTGGTATCGGGTGGAATTGGGGTGGTACTGGCCCAGATCAACTTCGCACCGGTTGCTTTCAATTGTTTTACAATCAATTCTAGCCTGTCTTCGTAATCCTTAGCGGAAGTTTTGCGATCATGAATACCAAAGTTAAAATGAATGACATCCCACTTGCCTTCGCCCAGCCATACTTCCATTTTCTTAATTCCATTTGCGGTGGGCCCACAGTTTTCAGGTGCACGATGCACATTGGCTTTGCCCCCAAGTGCAGCTCTTGCAGCTAGGGTATACCCTCGAGAAACTGAATCGCCTATCAAAAGCACCCGGGGTAATTTGGGATCATCCTTGACATAATCCCAGGCGGATATTCGGTTGCTTAACTTCTCCGCCTGATAAATGGGAAGATAGAAACTCCCAAGATTTTTTTCGAGCACAGTTTCCCATACCTGTTGCTCTTGGGGCAGGGTGCTTTTCCACATTTGAAACTTTTCGTTCGTAGCTTTGTCTGCTGCTTTCTTTTTTGCAACTTCTTCTGCAGAGGGGGTTTCTGTTCCCTTTTTTGTGTTCTGGGCAAATGCGGGAAGAAGACAAATCATATTGACGAAAATCAGTGTTCTGATAATGCCCATGAAAAGTTTCAATCCATTATTTTTGCAAGCATTCATTTAATTGTTCCTTGGTTAGTTCGCCTTCCCAACGGCTTATCACCACTGTTGCAACACCGTTGCCGATTAAGTTGGTGATGGCCCTGCATTCACTCATAAACCGATCAATCCCAATCAATAGCGAAAGTGACTCGATGGGAATTGATGGTACTGTTGCTAAAGTTGCAGCAAGCGTGATGAATCCTGCACCTGTG
>CAJCCR010000413.1 GCA_903960945.1 uncultured Planctomycetaceae bacterium | reverse complement strand
TTAAACTTGGCAAGATTCTCTGCAAAACGATGGGGCGAAAACTTTTCATAACTTTCTCTGCCTCCTTTGCCCCAAGGTGGACCACTATGTTCCCATTCATCAAACCAGATTTCTTCGGTGGTCGTGTACATACTTTCAAAATTATAAACACCACAATGATTGATCAAACATTTGAACCGGCCTGTTTTTACAGAGAACCAATTCATCATGTAGCCACCAAAGGAAGCACCAGCACTACCGATGCGATCCTTGTCGACATAGGGAAGTTTTTCGACATAATCAGCAGCTTTCATAAGGTCTTCGTAACATTTACCACCCCAGTCTCCAGAAATTTCATCCACATACTTCTGGCCAAAACCGGTGCTGCCCCGTGGGTTGGGCAATGCGACAACATAACCTCGGGCTGCCCACGCTTGTGGGTTCCAACGATAACTCCAACCATCTTCCCAAGCACCTTGGGGACCACCATGAACCAGAAAAGCAACAGGCCATTTCTTCGATGGATCAAAACCCGGGGGTTTTAAAATCCACATCTGAGTTGGAGTATCTCCCGCGCCCGGAAGTGTGACACTCTCAGGCTTGGGAAGTTCGAGTTCGGTTAAAAGAGTTTCATTAACCTTGCTAATGTTGATCGGGTTGGAAAGCCTCAAATCAGCGTTGCCTGCAAAAACCTCGGGGGGACTCGCCATGCTTGCATTAAGAAAGGCAATCTTTGCGCCATCGGCGCTTGCACTGATACCAGAGTTATAGCCAGACATTTGGTTTTTGATCAGATTTGATGATCCAACCGTTGGAACATCTTCAAGAGGAAGGATTTGAAACAGCGCGACTTTGCCCAGATGATCAGCAGTGAAAAGAATTTTATCTTTACCTGCCCAAGTAAAATCATTGACAGAGATATCGGTTTTCAAAGCCCCTGTGAAAGAAACAGGCTTACCTTTGAAGGTGCCTTCTTTATTAGTTTCAACGATCATGATTTCCCATTTATCAGCTTCGAACCCTGGGCGTTTTTGGGCTCTATAAGCTAGATAATTACCATCCGGGGAAAACATCGGGGCACTATCTGCTGCGAGGTTTTCTTTGGTCAGATTTTCCCACTTATCCGAAGTGTTGTTGATGGATACCCTGCAGAGATCCATGTTGGTGCTCCACGCTTCATCCTTTTCAGGCACTGCGCTAAACACAAGGTATTTCCCATCAGGTGAAAAAGTGAAATCATCACCCGAAGAAAAAGTGGAAGAAGTCGGGAAAGCATCGCGATCTCCGGGCGTCACATCCTGGGGTTCTGCAAAACCCTCTGCAGCATTGGCATCATAAGGCAGTACAAAAAGGTGCTGGCGTTTATCTTCAACATAGCTATCCCAATGCCGGTAGAAAAGCTTGGTAAAGACTTTTGCCTTGATGGGGCTGGCTTTGATCTCATCCATCTTTTTCTTGTTGGCAGCATCCGACTCTTTGAACGGGAGCTTGGCAAATTCGGGATAGACAGCGGAGACGAATGCGATATTTTTGCCATCGGCGCTCCAAATTGCTCCCGAGGCTTCGGTGGAAAGGTTAGTAATCTGTCTAGCTTCCCCGCCCC
>CAJCCR010000412.1 GCA_903960945.1 uncultured Planctomycetaceae bacterium | reverse complement strand
TATTCGAGATTATCGAAAAAGAGGAATTATAAAACCTTTTGGCTATGGGATGACAGGGCATGGTGTCGGACCTTTCTATCATCCAAAACAAATAGTTGAATTAAAAAGAAAGATGGGCATTACACTTGAAAGTAAAAAAGGTCTTTTGAATGAATCACAATTTAAGAAAGCCTTTGGATCTTGTGCAATAAAAAAATATAGAGGCAAAGGTTTTATAAAGCCTGTTGGCTTTGCAATGACACTCGGAGGAAAGGTTAGTGCAATGTACCACCCTCGTCAAATCAAGGAATTGAAAGCCAAGCTCCAGAATATAGCTACGAATAAATCAAAGCAATAACTCATTGCCGATATCTGCCTTTTATTTGCGATAATTCTGGATTGCTAGTAATACTCAAGTTTCTTGGTTTAAACCCAAAAAAGTGCGTCTTATGCGAATTAAATGCCGACTGTAGCTGCTAAAGGTAAAGAAGTAATGGCATAATTTTGCAATCAGGATTAGGATAAAACAAAACATCATAAAAGAGGATGTCAAAACCATGTTATGCATCAGCCAATTTGAAAAAATAAAAGAAAAATACGGATCCGTTGCTAGTTGGGCTACATGGGACACATTTGGCGAGAAACCAAAATCAAACATCGGAAACATGGATGTTTTTGAAATAAGCAAAAACAATAATTTGCTTCAAACATTAAAGCCAAATGTCGTAATGGTTGGACTAAATTTTTCGAGAGAAGTAAAATTTGAAAAACCATTCATGAATTTTCATGATTCAAGTCCATTCGCAAACGATTTTAAAATTCGATATGCTTTTCATGGGACTTCTCTGTACGGAGCCTACATGACTGACATTATAAAAAATCTTGAAATGAAGTCATCTAAAGATGTGCTAGCACACTTAGAAATCAATCCGCATGTAATTCAAGAAAACATAACTGCTTTTAGGCGGGAACTTCTAGATATTGGCTCTGTAAATCCATTAATACTTGCTTTTGGTCGAGGAACTTTTGGGATCTTGCGTAAAAACATGCATAAGAATGAATATTCCCATTTGGTAAAATTGACACACTATAGCCACCAGATCAGCAAAGAAGATTACAAAAAAGATGTTTTACTTCAATTACAGAATGCAGGGATCGACATTACTGTTTCTTGATTTTTCAAATATATAAATAACGGCATTTGCCTTAGTAGGCGAAATAGAGACAGCTTAATTATCAGACTCGGAAACCCGATCATAATATTTTTTCAAAACTTCCTTATATGGTTTCTGATGTTCATCTAAGGCATTAATATCACCCCAAGTAATTTTGTATTTCTTTAAATATGTAGCAATACTTTGAAGGTCTATATCTGGAATTTCAATGTGATATGTAACTTTATGTATTTCACCAACTATGTGGTATTTCAGAATTTTGGAGTTCAATTCATTAAAGGTTGATGGAAATGCTTCGTTCCTCAAACACTTTTCAAATTCATTCGCAGCAGCTTCAAGAAAAACTAACTCTTCATCGGTAAATGGCTTGTTTAAATTTAATTTTTCTAGATCATGCTTTGACAAAGTTGTTCCTTTTAGCTTTTTGAAAAAAGAAATGTCATTTTGTGAAAGCCAAAATTCTGGCTTTTTTAATCCTTTCAATCTTCTTATGGTCACTAAATAATCTGCATGATATCTTTCAACACCTGAAGCAATTATTTGCCCGTAGATGAGCCTGTCTTCTCTATCTGGCATTCCAAAAGAATCCAAATAAATATCATGAAACTTAAAATCATTTGCTAATCTTAAAAAGTAATTTTCAGTTTGATCAGTCATTTCATGATCAATTGGTTGAACTTTATTATCTGCAACCAAATGATTGTTTGCAAATGTGAGAAAGAGCAAAATGAGCGTTGCGAAATTCTTCATAATGTTTTGTCGTCTTAGTATTACATTTAGTTCCATCTTTCTAGGAACAATGCGTGAGGCGTTTAATTGCGTTTATTCTTAATTGGGCAAATAGGCTCAAGTTTC
>CAJCCR010000411.1 GCA_903960945.1 uncultured Planctomycetaceae bacterium | reverse complement strand
TGCCCTAGAACAAAACATCCCTGGGAAAAGAAAATCCAAGGCGCCCATCTTGGTGGTGCAGGGGACAGAGGATAATCTTGTTAACCCAGAGGATACCCGTGCCCTTCTTCCCCGTGCCTTGGCAAGTGGAAACACAATTAAGATTTCTTGGTATGAGGGCAAGGGGCATCGCGACGTGATCGAACCCGCGAGGAAAGAGATTCTCCAGTGGTTCACTGATCGGCTGCAGGGAAAGTGACCGGCTGCAGGGAAAGCCAGCACCGTCCTCGTATTCCTGTTTCGCAATATTTTGTATACGGAGTTTGGTCGGGACGGGAGTTCTAAAAGTACCATCGTACATATCGAGTGCCCAAATTGCCCACGAAAATTTATCAAGGTGCTAGCACGAATCTTGTGTTGCAAATTAAAGCAGTTGCGTTTCGACGGATTGGTGATTGATGAGGCTATTGGTTAGGGATTTATTAAACACATGGGCCAAATGACGATATCACTATCATGGTTATATAAATGGAGTTGGGGCTGACTCTTATACAAGGGAAGCCACGCGCAACTAAACAGGCTATAATTGCGGGATTGTTGTATGGAAGAACGGGGCTTATCTGATTATGCATTACACTATTGAAGAACATCATCATCGTTTTGCTGCATGGGCTGCATCAAGCTCGGCTTCTGCCAGTCCATTATGTAGGTTCAAAGTTCGTGCCGGTGTTACGATTCTTGAGAAAAGCGGATTCGTTCCTTCTTTTTTCAGTCCTAGCCAGTTGCCTGCACCCTCTGCATTAGATGCAAAACACCGGAAATGGCGTAAGGACATAATTGCAGCCGCTGCAAATGAGGAACTCACCTTCACACATGGTATTGCAGCAAAGCTAATTAATTGCTATTTGAAGATGCGGTTTGTTTGTGGGGGCCATCACGCCGATAATAGAGTACAGATGTTGCACCCGCCGATTGATGAAGTGTTGTTGCAGAAACTTGCTGCGGTGAATTACGGCGGCAACGCAAAACAGTGGCGACACTTCCGCAATGCCCGATGGTCAAAGTTTGATTCTTCCACCTATGAAGAAGTGATAGCGCTGATCCGCAGTTCACTACCATTAAATGAGCCACTTTGGAAAATCGAACAACATTGGAAAGGGTACCAATGAACAATTTTGCAGATGTAATACCAGAACCGCGGTATGTAAGAACCACACCCTCAAGCAGGGAGTGATACAGAAATTATTAAATGAAAGGATAAGAATGGTATGAAGTCTGACGCCAAATCCCTTTCATTTTTTATTGGCTGGGATGTCGGTGGCTGGAACTGCGGTAATAACTCCAATAGCAGCGATGCCATTGTCATCCACGACAATAAACTGGTCATTGTTGGCCATTCGTGGTGGGGCAATCTGCGGATGTTTATACGGGGCTGTTTGTCGGCGAAGAGCAGCCGGCTTATGCCCCGGAACTGAAGCACCTTGGCGCAGTGGTAATCGCTCCCGGCGCCATGCCTTTGCAGAAACCTTTAAATATTCCACACATTTACGTACTGGCGCAAAGTTATCGGGATGCCTACAAGGTTGAATTGAGCGAGTTCACCGCAGAGGGCAAAAAGCTGGTGGATCTAGCCGGAGAAGGACCTGTAACACGGGTATTCCGCGCCTCTCTGGAGATGAAGGGGCCATTCGTTCAACCCGAGTGGAGCAAAGACTTTGCGCGTGCCCTAGAACAAAACATCCCTGGGAAAAGAAAATCCAAGGCGCCCATCTTGGTAGTGCAGGGGACAGCGGATAATCTTGTTAACCCAGAGGATACCCGCGCCCTTCTTCCTCGCGCCTTGGCAAGTGGAAACACAATGAAGATTTCCTGGTATGAGGGTAAGGGGCATCGCGACGTGATCGAGCCAGCGAGGAAAGAGATTCTCCAGTGGTTCACTGACCGGCTTCAGGGAAAGCCAGCCCCTTCGGACCAATCGAAATAAAATCATAGGCTGATGCATTTAGATCAAATGCTCTAAAGTATTCTTTTAGACATTAAATTTTTTTGATTATCTCATTAAACAAAGTAGACTATTTCAATGTGAATATTGTTTTTTAAGAGTGTTAAGAAAGGATCGCCCCATGAAAATACCTTGCCTGTCTGTACTTCAACCCTTGGCCGATGACATTATTACCGGGTATAAGCCTGTTGAAAACCGTGGGTGGACTTGGCTTAAAGATCGAGATTGGGCAAAGGAAGGCCCTATCTTAATTGGTATTCAATCCAGTACTAATAAATTTATGTGGAATGGTATGGGTGAAGATGATCAAAAAGTTGTTTGTGAAAGCACTCAGACTGATGAACCAGAGTTTGGTAGGGTAATTGGCGTTGTTCAGGTGGTGAACATATGTAGGCCAAAAGACCTTCCAGCTAAACTAAAAAATGATCCTTATGTATCGAAAAATAGGTCTAATTGGTGCTGGGTTTTAAAGAATCCTGAATGGCTTACAAAGTCGGTTAAAGCCACTGGCCAAGCCCGATTGTTTTATGTCAATATTCCTGATCGTTTATTTTCAGCTAAAAGCCTAGCCTTGGCAAAGAAGAATCAGGAAGCATAAACCAAAACTGGGCAATAAAAGGTTGCACGCCGATTAACTATTAGTGGGCAGGAAGCCATGTGATTTACGAATTTTTTCTGATTCTTTATGGTAAATAGCTAAACTTGCATCTTGGTCAAAATAAAAGAACTGTACTGGAAGGATCCATTTGCTTTTTTGATAAATTGCAGGACCAACGATGCGATTCAATTCCTGATCGTTACATTTAAAAGTAACAACAGTCCCCCAAGGTAAGCCAGCCATTTCTGCAAGATCACAATCTTTTGGCAAAGTAATATTCATTACTCCTTTATTAATTGAACCAAATAACTTTGGTGTAATTTCCATTTTAATATTTTTGGGTTCTCCGCCTGGCCATTCAACAACTTGAATAGAAACACCTTGTTTTTTTGCAGCTTTAATCAACAATCCTGCAACTGTGCAGCGATGGCAATTTGGTTTGCCGCCAAACTTATTAAATTTACAACTGCAGAAGAACAGAAGCCTTTGCTTTGTTTTTGAAAGTTTGATCGCCAAATCCAATAGGTCTTTGGCTGCAGCAGGTTTAGCTATTTGAATGGCTGGCCCAGAACCACTGATGATTTTCTCATTACCCAAATCCTTCATTGCAAGGTAGCGTTGCTCGCCGACTAGATTTTTAAAAGCACTCCCTTTAAATCCTTTTGCTCTCACTCCATGGCTAATACGAATATCAACAAACATCAAAGGTTTAAAGCCTTTTGATTCTTCAACCGCATCAAGAGCCTTGATTAAGTAAGGTGTATGATTACCCCAGCCATAGTAGCCCCAAGAAAAAATAGTTATTGGTTTCATCGGGGTAGTCCCATGAATTTGTTTGTTAAAAGGGATAGTAAACGCCATCACCCAAATCAATCACTTATTCTTTGATCTATTTAATAATAATTTGAACCTCGAATCAATACGCTTAGCTATGGTCTATCCTTTGTTCATAAGATTTCTTAAGATTTTTCACCGGGCAGCAAGTTTGCGTTCGCAATTATGTCCACCATTAACTTTGTTCTAGCTTTAATCATATTTGCATTCCAATGTGGTGCAGTAGCTAAGCTGAATTTGCCATCCTTGGTTACGAACTCTAGAGAATTTAAAGCGAGATTGTTTTGATAACCGATGTTGATCTTATGTCCAAGAAAACTTCGGTCTTTTGATAGCTTCTGTTTTTTCTCAAAGGCTACTGTGGCCAAATCCGAGTTGTAGCCGCTTAATGTAAGATTGCCAAGGCGATGTACCCACTCATCTTGTAAATCACCTGCCTTCTGGCGGTCGCCTTCTGCGATCATATTCATCCAATGAGCAGGTAATTTTTCGGCTTGTGGGAGAATATGTTCCACGGTCCAGATAAATCGCCCTTTATCATCTCGTGCCCAAAAATCAGGTTTGTATTCTCGAGAATGGTGCAATGTGTCGATCTGAATGAGTACATAGCGTGCCATCCCTGAATTACTGTCGTAAATGTGCCCTTCAAGTGCGGTCTTAAATTCCTCGAGTGATGCAGGTCTGGCATATTTCATTAGTTCATCAACAAACCAATTAAATGTTAATTTTTTATCATCATTAATATGTACGGCACAAGCCTCCACCACGTCAATTAACACTTGATCAATTTGCCGTGTCGGTGGATTATCAGTTATATTACGACGAATGAAATACCGAACCAGTAAATCAGCTACTTTTTCAAGAAAATCAGTTTCCTGGAATTGGTTCGTTTCAAGAGAAAACAAATAGAGCAAGAGGAGGTAAACCGGAGCGCTACTTATGCGGTCCAGTTCCGTTAAACTGGTGGCAATCGAATTTGGCTCGAAATCTGAGAGTAGTAATTTACCATAGATTTTTGCAGCTTGTGCCAACTTATCAAAAAGAACCGCAGCATCCCGGTTAATAAGGGTTTCGTAAATTCGGATAATGAGCGATCGGGTTGCTCGAGTGACTTTGTCAACTTTGATTTCTTTTCGATTTTTGAAAGCGTTATAGAAGTGTCTTAAAAATCGTTCTTGATCATTAGCATCAGGGATAGCATTGACAAGGTTTTGCCATTTTTCAAACGAATCATCAATGTTCATTTCGTGCTTTTTTTCCATCTGCGCCAGCATCTTGTTCTTGATGATCTCCATTGCAGATAATGGAACACCACGGTTGTTGAGTGATTCAAACAAGGTGAATGCATCAGCCTGGCTGTCTACAGTGATTTGTACGAATATCAACTGATTGATTCGTTCCATTAGTTTAAGGAGTTCTGTAACATCGGTAGAAAGCCTCTCTTGAAAAAAGGAATAGGCGCGCCAAAATAAACGGTTACCGACATAGCGTTGTTTGGATTGAATTTCGATCAGGCCCGCCTCGCTTAAAATATAAAGATAATCATCCCAATTGTAATTCTGGGCACTTGGTTGCATGCGCAAGAAATAAACATTTTTGCCCACTTTGAAAGCGCCAGGTTCTTCCGGTTTTGCGTCTTTTTTTCGTTTAACTAATTTAGCACGGATGTTTGTTATGCAAGACTTGGCATCTTCCTTGTCTTGTTCGTCAGTCGGTTCATAGGTTGCCATTGCAGCTATCAGTTTTGCATGGATCGCCGCTAGCAATAACGATAGCGTTGTAAGTCGCTGTTGCCCATCTACCACTTCGAAGATGAGTTCATCGCCTGCTGTGATTTTCTGCATGTCGTTCACGCATATGATTGAACCCATGAAATAGCCAGGGTCGTTTTCCTCAATGTCGTTTAGTAATTGTTCCCACTGCCATTTTTTCCAAGTGTATTCCCGTTGATATTTGGGGACATGAAAATGCTCCCGCGCACCTTGGTCTACATTGATCAACTTGGTAAAAGGCATTTGCGAAGCTTGCATAATATTCCATGGTTAGAGGTGGTTTACAGTTTTCTCTTCAAAGCCTTCGTGTTTCAATTTTAATTTTCTTGGCTTAAGGTATCTCGAATCGCCTTTAGGCACTGTGATCAGTTGGTTAAAGTAGTTATTCGTTGGCACTGAGCATTACCATTGGTATAGCCTGATGGATTTCTGTTGGAGTCTTTAATCTCCAAGAGCTTTAATCAATGCATCTCTGGCATCGGAATAATAAATAATTACAACTCTAGTTGCGACTTCATCAGGCAAGTCGTTTAAAAGTTTTCTAGTGTTTAATGGCATTAAAATTTGCTTTGCGCCTTTATCTGCAGCAATCTCCACCAAAGAAACTGGATTGTGGACCGGTTCAATAGAGCCCCCAAGGTTTAACCCGCCAACGGTAGCCAATCCGCCTTTCAAGCTTTTTCCGATCAGGGAAGAGCACAGCGCTAACAATATAGCTATACCAGTTGATTGCCCTGTTTTGTTTGAATCAAAGGCTCGTACTTGTACAGAAAATTCATGATCCCGTGGGTCGCGATCGCCTACTAAATCTTTAGCTCGGGCATAAAGATTTTGTTCTGCGCACTTGATACTTTCTTTTAAAGGTGGTGGGGTTGGCTGATTTAATATTTTAACCCCTGAACCAGGGCCTATATTTATGTCAATTCTAAATAGCCCTGGGTTTTCGCCATCTCCACCTGGAGAAATTACCCATGCTTGCCCTGGGGGTAAAGGGTCATCAGTGATACTATCTTCGTGGTGTAATTCTGGAGTGCTAACAAACTGCTCAACCCCTTCATCGCCCATGTGAAAACTAAATTGAGTATTTCGAAATTCTGCTGATCCAATGCGTTTTTGTTGTTCCTTTACTCTTCTTCTGCATTCCAAAGCGATTTTTGCAGCCCACTCAATCGAAGCATTTGGTATTTCTTCATCAGGGTCTGGATGCATTAATTTAAGAAGTCCACTAATCGTTTTTTGCACTGCAGTCGAATCGCGGCCGCTAATTGCTCCTCCGAAATGAATGCGGTTAAGGAATTTCTGTACTCTCGATTGACTTCGCAAAGCATTCCAGCACAACGAAAGAAAATCACTAACCAAGCCAAAGTGATTGGTGAAATGCTCAGCGTTTAATTTTGGAATATCCCATCCAGGAATATAAGCGTGAATACGATCCATGAATGCTGTGTCATTTCGCATTTCTGGTGGTAAGGGGCCAAGCAAATGACCAACTCGCTGCTGATGGGCAACATCTACATCAAAATTGCCTACCATGATAATTCCGCCAAAGCCTCGAATACTTTCTTTACCCCTGCTAAATTCACCAGATTCCATGTATCCTTTCATTATGTTTACACCATCTTTTTGATCAAATGATATACCGGATACTTCATCGAAACAAACCACATCATATTGGCAAACCAAGCCACGCTGGCCACTAGAGTTGTTAACAAACATTCTTGCAACTGATGCTTTGCCGCCAGAAACTAAATGTGCGTAGGGGGAAACCTGCTGGAACAAATGGCTTTTCCCAGTGCCCTTGGGTCCAAGTTCCACTGCATTGTAATTATTTTCAACAAAGGGAACCATACGCAGAATCATGATATCTTTGTTGCGTTCCGATAGTGCGGTAGGTTCAAGGCCTACGCTTCGTAAAAGAAAATCTTTCCAGGAAGTCAGATCGAATTGTTTGCGTCCTTCAATAAGTTTAGCCAGCGGATCACGCGTTGATAGCTGGATTTCCCTAAGCGATTCTATGCCAAATGGTTTTCCACTAGATTCCTCAGCAATCATAGGGTCATATGAAAGTTCGATTTCTGCATAAAATCCGCCCGTTAGCATTCTTTCATGTTGCTTAACAAGATCTTCCGTAATTCGAACATCATTTAATCTTAGACTGGGCAGGCTAGCAACAAAACAATTTGCATAGGGATCTAGCTTGGCGGTAAGAATATCAATTAGTTTAATTCGCCCCAACTCTTTTGATTTTGCCTTAAACAATTCCTCCTGGCCAGCTCGCACCGTCCTGCTTTCCAGTTGTTTTTGTACAATTTCTAATCCTTCCTTGATTTCATTTACATCCGTGCTAGCGCAGTATCTTCCCAGCAAGAATTCAGCAACATAATTCGGTACCGGGTATTGGCCTTTAAATCTCCTAACCAAATCCTTACGAACAATAAATCCTTCAAATGCCCGGGCGGTTATAACATCTAAAGCGTCAAGTTCCATTATTCATTCTCCCCAATGGTTGTATTTTTCTTCGCTAACACTTGCCCATTTTCACACGCCACAATCACGGCTGCGCTTTGTAAGTATGATTCGTTTGCAAGTGCTGTAGCTTTTCCATTTATGTCGAAGCTTTTGTTTTTATGTTCATCTAAAAGTACGCTTGAATTCTCATCTGCAGGTTTTGTTCGTACATCTACAGTTAATTGCGTTGTATTACCTTCAATTGTTACATGAAGTCTTAATCCTCTCCAAACAGTATCTTTAATAACTACTTGATTTTTTACACTAGCGTTAGAGCTTACTTTTATTCGAAGTTTCAATGCCTCTTGAATGGTTAATCCGCCATGCGAATATTCCATGCCATTTTGAAACACACCAATGCCCGGCGCTAGTACCATGCCATGCTGATTTCCCCAAAACCATGAAACTTCATCAAATCCAGTTTTACTTCCAGGTTTTGTAACCGCGCACCTGCCCCATTTAGAAAGTGTAAGATTCCCGGGCAAATCAAGTTTTGGCAATTTTCCGGGTAGCCATAACCAACCATGATCCGTTACCAGCTCCACATTTTTCCAACCCAATTGCAAAAAGCCTTCGACTTTTCGAATCAATGCTTCAATTTCTTCTTCCACTCGCCATGCAAGCTTGCCCCCTTCATTGTGCCCGTAGCTATCAAAACTTCCTGTTTCAGCCCATGCGTATTTTTCAGGGTTGCCATAATCAGATCCTGTCAAAAATGAAAACCCTAATTTCTCTAATAACTTTCGAAATTCTGCAGTCTTGCATGGTTTCTGTTTATCAGTTACTTCTGGTTCAAATAATTCGGAAGCGGTGTTACCCTCTAAGTGATTTCCCATTGGTTTCCAAGCAGGCTTTGCTGTAGCAGTAACGCTGGGTAATGCCGCCCATTGGGTTGTTTTTTCGACTATGCAGCCATTGGTAGTAAGTCGTGAAGAGATATCTTGTGCGATATCGCAACGCAAACCATCAACAAACAAATAAACGGTTCCTGGAGTGCACTCATAAGTGGGGGCATCTTTAATTGTTTTAACTGGATAGTTAATTGCCAATTTTTGAGTTGTTTCCGCCAATTCTTCTAGCCAGGGTTTGTAAACTGCCTGCAATGCAAATGTAATAGATTCAAGGTGCTGTACATTTTTTGTAATTTGTGCTGCATTCAATGCTGCGCGATCAACTTTCCAACCGGATTGTAAATAACCCTCAGCTAATTGATCGAAGTTGTTTTTAGGAAATCCGACATTCATTGCTTCCAACATTTCGCCAAAGTAAACCATGGCGTTAGCCAAAGGCGCAAATCCTAGGGTTGACCAAGGGCCGTTAGCCCTTTCGGAATGTTCATTAACTAAGGTTTTTAAGGCATCGCGAGCAGATGTATAGCCAAGGTTTTTTAATTCTTGTAAATCATTTGCAAGTTTCTTTTCTTGTTGCAAGTTAAAGGCTGGCAGCTTTGGGTTAGCATTATCAAATAAGCCCTTTGGGGTTACTTTCTCTAGAATATCTTTTAGCTGGATATAGCTTTTAGGTGCCTTGCAGAAACGCGCCCAAACCTTTTCCCATTCTCCTTCTCCCCCTGCCAACTTCTCTGCTGCAACTAGTGCTCCATCTTTATCTGGGTCGAAACCATAATCCTGTTTGCAAATTGCAACAAAACCAATCCAAAGGCTTTTATCCCAAGAGTTTTTCATACCTTGGGGTGCCCCCATCCAGCAAAGTAGGTTGTGAATGGGATCACTTACTGCCAGCTCAATAAAATCATCTGATTGATTTACTTTGTCTTGAAAATGAAGCAACGGCTTTTGCAAGATATGCGTAAGATGATTTAATAAAGCTTCCTGTGTTTTTTTATCCGTGGTGATACTTAATTTGCATGGCCCATCTTTCGAAACTAGAAACGCATTTGGGGTCCAATCTTTTCCATTGGATTGGGCAAATACAACTCCTAAGTATTGCAAAGCAAAGAGGTGCTTAAATTCTATCGGGAAGTTCTCCGCACTTCTGAAATCTGCTCTGCTTACTCCTGGAAGATAAATAATTGGCAGGCGCTCTTTATTTTCGCTGCGATCTAGCATATAGCGAATTTCGCAAGCTAAGCCCCCAGGCACACCTTTAGGAAGTTCTTCCAAATCTTTAACCGCTATCTGCAATTCAGGCATTTCTGCTGCTAATAAAGGGGCCACTCCTTGCCAAAGCCGCTCGCCATCGGTCCAAATTATTGCCCGAGGCGCAACCACCACAGAAGGGTTATGTTCTCCTGCTTTGCGTAAAAACTTTGCCAATTCTTTGATTAATAATTCGTTCATAATTACGCTTATCTCTTAGTTAGATTTTTTACCCTTGGCTTTAAATTCCAAGCTGAGTTGGACATTGTTAAAGCGGTTGCCTGCAAATACACTACCAGGCTTTGGGTCTTCTTCTGGTTCATCATTACACCAAAACCAAGGGAATTCTTTCTTATCTCTCTCGGGTTCTTTGCCTCTATCTTTATCCCACTTAATATTGGGCTTCGCTCGTAATATCCCTGCACCCTTTTTACCCATATCCATTGCTAACATTAAAGGCCGAATATTCATCCTTACCCCATCATTCAAATCGGGATGCCAGCCCTTGGCTTGCTGTTGCAGCGATTTCCATCGTACGAAAATATCGTATGGGGGCTGCCCCTTTAAAATGAACTCCAATTCTTTTTGCAAAGCTTCTGCAGCGCCCAACCTTTCAGCAGCGCCTGGTTTATCGGCTTTTGCATCATCGCTTTGCTGACGAATCCAATCGCCCAAATGGCTGTAAGTTAATTTCTTTAATGTTTCATGATCGAGTTTGTGGTAATTCAACAACGCATGAAACCCATCTTTACGGCCATCCCAGATATGCCAGATGAAGGGCCGATGATGAAAGAGCGCACAATGCTGTTCAAAAAACTCATCGCGTAACCAATCTTCTAAGTTGGTTGCTTTACTACCTTTTAACCCTGAGGATGCAATCAGCTTCTTTTCATCGAAGGAGGCTTTGCCTTTTTCTGAAAAAGAATGATTAAGTATTTCTCGAAGGCGATGCGCAGCAGGTTGTTCGCCTCGTAGTGGTTGCAAGCAAACAATCCCATCAGTATCAGCAAATTCTTCTAAGCCATCGGGCTTTAGTGCTGGGCAATCAGGGAAACTGGAACCGGTCTGCCGCGGCCACTGATAGCCTAGAAGGCGCGCCACGGCTACCTGCAAAGGCTTGTCTGAATCTTTAGGATGGCCGTTGAAGAGCCATTGGGTCGGGTCGCTGGAAAACGGCTTAGGCAGGCCTTGCGGATATTTCTCCGCCGCCACCTTCTGCCAGTGCGCCAGGTTGAAGGGGACTTTCAAGATGTTTGCGTTTGTGACGCAAACTCTGCGGTCAATTTTCCGAACTTCATGCTGAAACTCGGAAGTACTGCAAAATGCCCAAATAGGCAGAAGGTGCGATTTATCCGTAATAACCAAAGGTGAAACGCTGCTCGAAAAGACATGTCCGAAATAACGTGTCGCTGGAAGGTCGCGCATCAGACAAACTAACACACCGGATTTTTCCCAAGCACTAAGCCCTTGTTTCCGTGCTAATCCGTCGCCGTCGTTACCCCAGAACAGAACCAATTCCAATCCACCAGTGAGACGGATGTCAGAAACACTGCTCTGATAAAAGCGCCACGACGGAGAGATTTTCGCGAGCTCCCAAAAGCAACGGCAAATTCTTTCGTCGTCACCCGTCTTAATTCCTTGGTAGCTTTTTGCGAAGGTTTCAAGCGTCGCCATTTTGCTAGGCACTGCAACGGCAATGCGAAAATCTGAATTCTTTCTCAAATCCGCTTGTGAAAGTTGAAGAATCTCACCGCGCTCAAGCTCTTTGATTTTTTCTGGAATCGTCTTTTTCGGCAGTGCATCGAGGCCCATAAACATTTGATTCGCCTCCGCACTTTGAGAACCGAATCCAATAAGACCAGCAAACGGGCCCCGGTTTCCAAAAGCTTGCCACGCCTCTTCACCAAGAGTTGTCGCAAAGTGCAACCTTCGCGTCGTGAGAATTTCACGTCGAAGGTTTTTGTATGTTGAGCTGAACCACCAATTTTGTGGAGTGACGAGCGCAGTGCTGCCGCCGCTACTGCAAAAGACCGAGCAACGCTCGACGAAACAGGTTGCGAGGTCGGCCTTTGCGTCGAGGTGCTGGCAATTGCAGTATTCCTTGAGCGCATCATCCTGCTTGCCGCGTCCGAGGTAAGGCACATTGGTGGCGACGAGCGTGAACTGGCCGGCGAGAATTTCCGCAGCTTTGGCCAGGCCGCGAGCTGTTACCGCCATTTCATGAGCGTTGTTGTCCTTGGTTTCCTTCGCTAGTGCCTTCTCTAATAGCGGCTGTAGTTCATGGAACGTTGCCACCATCAAATTGCCCTTCTCGGCACGCGGGTTGATCAGGCTACCCAGCACGGGAGCATTTTCAAACAAGCGGTACAACCGCTCCATGCCGTTTTTAAGCTTCTCATTATTACCTGCGATCGCCAGCCAGTCGGATACTTCGGTGTTCGGGGCAAGGCCGGAGCAGGCCAGGTTCATGGCTGGTAATTCGCAGTAACCACCCCTTCGCCATGCCGCCAGCGCAAGGTTGAACGCAGCAATCTGGGTACAGCGTGGGTCGATCTCTAAACCAAACAGATTGTCTTGGATAACTGCCGCAACTGCTGCGGCTTCGTCCAACTTTTCCTCCGCCATGCGCAAAGCGACGAGGCGCTCGAACATGGCAACCACAAAATGCCCGCTGCCCATGCAGGGATCAAGGCATTTGAGTTCCTTTGCAGATTTCGGCCAGCTATCAAATGTGCCTGCGGCGGGTTTCCATTGGTCATTGTTGTCTTTAATGAAGCGGAGGTATTTCCAAGGGATGCCTGGTAATGAGGCTAGTTTGCGACACTCTTCTTCACTGGTGCATGCAGACCAGAGGCTGGAAGCCTCTGCCACTTTATGAGAAACAGAAGCAGGAGTGGAAGCCTCTGCCACTTTATCGGAAGCAGGAGTGGAAGCCTCTACCACTTTCCCCGCCCACCATGCGCCAAGGGTGTTGTCTAAAAGAAAATCTACCATGTAGTCTTCGGTGAACAACTGCGTGACAGAAGGCAGTTCATCTGCACCAATCTTGTTGCCACCGGCGTTGACTTTATCTTTTTTATCCGCTTGCCAGAATTGATAAGTCCACCCTAGAGAATCACTTGCAAGAAAGATGTCGCTAGTAAGATCCTGCAAAAGGTTTCGCAATTTTACTTCATCATCGATGGAGATTCGTAATTCTAAGGCAGGATCATCAGCTCGAAATACACCTGGAAGCAGGGCACTAGCAAAACGGCAGGCTAATTCCTGGCCATCGCGTGCACCTAAATCTTTGGCTAGTTCTTCGCAATCTGCAAGGGTGACTGGAACACTATCATGCGCTTTATCAGTAATCAGAAGATTATTTTCAGTTAAAAACCGAGTGAACAATAGGCGATGCCAGTTTTCATAAGCAACCATCTCTATCAATCGAGCTATACCTTGGGATTTATCAGATTCGAGAATATCCCCCAACGCACGGCCCCTTGCCCTTAGCCGATTACGCAGCTTCTTAGCATCATCCTTCATATGACTGCGTGGCTTTGATTCGTGAACTGCAAGATTTTCTAATGCTGCCTTCGCTGCAGATTCGGCATATGCCCGAGCTGCTGAGGTTACCTTTGCTAATTGATTACGCTGCTCTTTGCTTAACGATGATGCCATGATTCTGGGGACCTAGAATGATGTTACTTGATAATAACTGGGCCATTTTTAAGGGGGCCTTCGACAAGTTTTTTAACTTTGCTAAGCCAAGCTTCTAATTCCGCATCATTGGTAATGGTTGCAGAAGGAATAGGCACGGTGGTAGCTTTAGGCGTAATTATCTCGATAGCTTTATCGTGCAATTGGTTAAATTTAGTAGCCAAAGCTAGGGTTTCGGTGTTCCTTGCTTTAAGAGGCAAATTGTTTAAAGAATTAAGAAGATTGCTATCATCATCATTTGGTTTATTTGGTGCGCCTAAAGAATGAGAAGCAATAAGAGATTCTTGACTAGGTTTGTCAAGCTTTTGCCAGGCATGGTGAGATTGAAGTTTATTTAATTCAGCTTGATAGGTTTGCGCATGCAAATCGCTAGCAAGCTTGATAGCTTGATGTAGTTTTTCTTTAATTAATTGGAGGATGGGTTTAACGGGATCTGGATCATCTAAAAGAGTGCGAGCAAGTTTAATATTATTTAGATTTTTTTCGAGATCTTCAACGCCTGCAAGGCCTGCACCATGCCCTACAAGATTGTAAGTCTCGGTGAAGGTGATAAGCCTTGGAGCTAATTTTTTGGAAGTTGCTTTAGAATTAGTTATCAGGGTTGAAAGAACATCATGATTTTCAAATAGTTTAAACAGTAAATCATTGCCTTGTAAACCAGCGAGATCTTGCACAAAGGGTGGATTGGGAGTAGGTGGAGCTGGGGGTTCGCCACCAGAGTTTTTGATTAAAATATTAACTTTTTCAAGGAAGCGTGGGGCAGCTTCACCTTCTAAATTAGGTTTAAAGGGTAGCTCGGCTTCTAGATATAATTTTCTTACCTTAAGAAGTTGCGAGGTTGTAAGGACTGGGTGTTGGATGCGAAATTTGACTTGCCCAATTTTTGACTGAGTTAAATCAGAATGACCAATATCTTTATCATCGAATTTGGCAGCGAGATGCCCACCGACTACAAGCAAGGTGATTCCAGCATGGATAGCATCTGTTGGCCATCCAAAAGGAATACCGGAAAAGTAAGCAACAATGTCGTTGCCTTTGATACCTGAGCCAACCTTTTTAAGGATTTCGCCAACCACCGGATGATTAAGATAATCCCCCTGGAAATTAATAACATTTAAAGCAGAGGCCTCACCCGATTTAGCTTTAGTTAATACCGTACCCCAATTAGCGTGATCAGCATCAGAGAATTTAGGATAAAGCCTGTTAAGGACTTTTAAAGCAGCTTCTTTTAAAGCTTCTTTTGGGGTATCAGCAGTAATTTGGCTACCGCCTGAAAGGTAAACTCGGGCCTGGCTAATAATTTCATTTATATACTGCTCAAGTTTTTGCTCTTCGGATTGTTTGATGTTTTCGATCGCCTTACGAGCTTCTTGACCTTCGCGTGAACTAGGAGTCCCTTTAAAATTTAAAGTTTCAGATGCAGCGAGAGTGGCTACTAGGCATCGTTTTAATTCGTCTTGCCTAGACTTAGGGATAAAAACATGAAGGGTAGCATCATCAACATTGCGTTTTTGTATATCTTTGATAACAGAAGAATCAGATTCTTGAAAACCATCACGAACCCAAACAACAAGGCCTTGATGATTACCGGGAGAATCCATGCCTTGATGAATAACAGCTTTGCGCATAATTTTAGCATTGCCCTGAATTACTTCGAGCTTGCCCAAAGAAGCTTCGACCGAAGCGGTAAGAATCTGTGACCTTTTCGCAGCAATTTGCGATTCATTTTGTGAGATCGAAGATTTTCGTTTTTGGAATTCACTTACCCAAGCAGAGCCTTCAGGGGTTTGTAAGCGAAACTCTCCATCAACTTCCATCAGCACACTTTCTTCCACCAATTCTTTGAGAAGTGCGGGAAGATGTTGTCTAAGTTCGGTTGTACCTTGTTTTAAATCATCAACAAGTAAATCTGCAAGATGATCAACATCAGCACGAACGCCATCATCTATTCCCACACCTCGGGGTAATTTGTTGATGAGGTAAACCAGAGCACATAAACGGCTTCGAAGATCACCTTCAGGTTTTTTCTTTTGTTCTTCAATGATTTCGCTAAATCGTTTTTGGATTTCACCACTTTGGATAAGATCGACGGATAGCTGGTCGTAAAGAAAATCAGCCGGAATAACAGACCCAATAGCCTTATCGGCAATATACCTGCAAGCTTCATGGGTAACACGAAGTTGGGTACGCATCTGAGCCATGGTTCCTGTGGAATCAAGGCTTTGCAAAAGCCTTTCCCAAAAACGCCTACGAACTGGAAGGATGGGGTAATCTGCAACATAAGCATGTTCATCTTCAGGCTTTGTCGCCAACTTAGTAGATTTTAGTTGCCTTGTGATTTCGCCAGAATATTTCTCGGCGATATCTTGAATCGATTTTTTGCTTTCATCTTTCTTTTGAAGCACAACAGTACGAACAACTTTTTCCACATCGTTATCTTTTAGATGAACCTTAGTGGTGAAACGCCCCATAAGTTTTTGAAGGGCAGGGGTGCCAGAAAGCGCCGCCTGGCCAGTTCCAACAAATAGAACTCGGCCATCTAATTCCTTGCTACAAGCTTCGACTGCTTCTTGCACATCATTAGAAATGTCTGCATTACTGTTAATAAACTGTTGCACTTCATCAAGAACGATAAGTGTTAGGGGCAGTTTTTTTCCTACAGATAACGCTTTCCGTAATAGCTGTACCATTTCCGTTACGCTGATATCGGTAACATTCACGGGATATTGCGACCTTAAGGCTTCAGAAACATTCTTGATAGTGCCAAGGTCGGGGTGCGTTTTTAAATAAGCTTCTTGAATAATTTTCGAGGTGTAGATTTTATCGAATTCTTCGGAAGGCTTTTTCTTGGCTGATATTATAGCATTGGTTACTTCTTCAAGTGCACCTTCATCTCGAAGGTCTAACCAAAGTTTTGCAGGTGATATTTTTTCGGGGAGACCAAGGCAGTTAAAAACAATACCAAGCAGCCTTAAGCGAACAGCTCCGGCCCCTGATCTTAAAGTTCCACCTACACTTATTAAACCAGCGCCAGATTGTTTTGCTTTGTTGGAAAGCTCTTTAAGCAGTTCGGTTACTTCGTCTGGAAGATTTGCTAAGCTTCGGGGAGTCGTGCCATCTTCAAATGGTACGTTTGACCATAGATACCGAAGTACCTTAACAAGATGCGATTTGCCACTGCCATAGAACCCGCTAACCCAGACCGCTTTTTGATCTTTTCCTAAATTGGAAAGAAAGCCTTGAAGAATACGAACCAACCCTGATTGATATTCCCCTTCACAAACGAAAGTTTGTAATTCATAGCGCAAGGTTTTTTCATCAGTTGCGTTATTGCTAGTAACACCTTCGTTTAAGAGTTGCCATCCTAAAGGGTCTTTGCTAAACAGTTCGCGGTTTTTCATGATTGTCCTTCAGAAACAATAGGTACAGCCAGGTAATCCCAAGATGTACGAGAATTTAAAAAACGATAGCTTGTGCCTTCTTTTTCGCCAGGAAAGAACACTGCTAATACCCCAGGCGTAGAACTGGGGATAATATCTAAAACACTTGAAACATCGATAAAATCAAAAAACTCCATTAACCCTGTTAATGCAAATACAGCTTTATTTACATCCTGTACAACAGCAGCTTTCATGCAATCGATTATTCGTTGACCTAAAAAATTACGATAACCCGTTTCGGCATAGTTATTGAGGAGTTCTTGATCTTTTAAAATGGCTTCTTTTTCTTCAGCATCATATGTATCTATCCATGCTGCAAATGAACCTGACAAATCGATACGGTGCCACGAAAGACCAGCTTCTAAAGTAGCCATTTCAAAGTCGTTTAATTTCAGCGGCAACTTTGCTTCATCTTCGGGCATATAAACAACAAACCATATTCGCTGGCTTAGAGGATGATTGATTTTTAAAGGTAAGCCGACATGCCTTTTATAACTGGCGACTAAATGATCAAGCCGACTCATGGCAAGCCCCTTGTTCGGTTGGAGTTAATAAGGGCGAAAAATCTAAGTCGATAACGCCACCCGCTTGACGAAATCGGCACCATCCCCGGATAGAAGCCATTTGAAGCAGAGGAAAAATTTCTTCCCTATTATTGCTTACTAATTTTGCAAAAACGGAGTCAATCAAGGAGAAGCTACGCAAGCCATAAAGGTAACCAGCGAGCATTGCATAGGTTACACCAGCAAGAGTAGGTACTGGTAATGTGCGTGTTTTTTTTATACGGCCTGCAAGATGGCCGCTTACGGTCCAAGTTGTGTTTACATTTTGCGAAAGTGAAGATTTCATCGCAATGCTAAATCGATCAGGCCATGCATTTTCAAAATGATCGATCATGGTTGATAAGGGGAGAGTTTCACCTAACTTAAGTTTTTCGATAACTGCAAAACTAGACCTCAATTGATCATCTCGGCAAAATGCAAATACCAATCCTAATTGAGGAATACTTTCAGGCGTGAGAGCTGCAAATTGATGCATGATTCTAAAAAGGGTGTATTTTCCTTCAAGCGTATACAGATCAGTAAGGTTTCTTAGAGTTTTCTGTCTGCTTGAGAAAGTTGGTTTCCCCAAAATGTTTTCATCGAGTATTTTGGATTTACTTTCTTCTAAGCTGAGAGATTGAAGTTTAGGTAAAAGTGCGGTGATTTCAGTAAGCATCATGGAGCGCGATAAATGTGCGCCTGAACGGTTAGACGAAAATCCAAAAGTTTTTGAATGCTCGTGGGGTTTCCAGGTCCAAGCCGACATACCGCATACCTCTGGGCAACGCCTTCTTTATAAGAAAGCGTAAGGCAAACAAATAATGTTTATTAGTTACAAAGGGAAATTGTAACCGAACCGCTAGCCATGTACAGCATAGCGTTCAAAAATTAGGAGAAATATTTGGTAAATACCTGGCTGGAAGACGTAATTACAGAATAAAGAAAGCATATTCTTTAAACTTACTCTTCTGCATTAACGCAATGGTTCATATCGATGCCAACAGGAATAGCGTTTGAGAATGGACCATTATTTCATTTAGTCGTTAAAAAACATTTCAATTGGACGGTACAAAAGGTTGCACTTGGCCGGTATGAATAATCCTGTTTTTCATCCCCTTTTCGCACGCCCCCTCTTGAACGAGGCGGAAATAAAACCATAGGTTTCAATCCCCTCTAAGTCGGGGTACTACTCCAGACTATAAAGCTCATGCATAGAACGGTCGAGGCTTGACAAATTCAATTTCCTCTAAGTAGGGGTAACCTTAAGGATTTTAAATTTTAAGAAAATGTTAGTGTATATACAGACAATAAATGAATATTAGATTAAAAAGAGTAGTGCTAGTTCCTTTTAATGTTAAGGTCTATCATCCACAGTGAATCTCAAGGATAAATAATCATGCATGAAATCATGTGTCCGAATTGCAACAAAGCATTCAAGATTGATGAAACCGGCTACGCAGACATTCTTAAGCAGGTTCGTGACAACGAGTTTGAGAAACAGTTGAACTCTCGGTTGGGTTTGGCCGAGAAGGAGAAGATTGCTGCTATTGAGCTTGAGAAAATTAAGGTCACCAGTGAGTTGGATAAAAAAGCAGCAGTCAAGGATGCTGAAATTCAGGAACTGAAGGCTAAGCTTCAAAATAGTGAAATTACTACCAAGCTTGCGATTAACGAAGCTGTAAATGCAGTAGTGAAGGAGCGCGATGCACTGAAAAGCGACCTTGACCGTGTGCCGCTTGAGAAACAACTTGCCGAGAACATTCTTAAGGATGCGTACGAGAAGCAAATCAAGGATCGTGATGATAAGATTGAGCGCCTGTTGGATATGAAGGCCCGCCTGTCAACCAAGATGGTAGGAGAAACTCTGGAGCAACACTGCGAAACCGAATTCAACCGGATCCGGCCCGCAGCATTTTCGAAGGCATATTTCGAGAAAGACAATGATGCTCGAAGTGGCAGCAAGGGAGACTACATTTTTCGCGACATGGATGAAACGGGCATCGAAATTGTTTCGATCATGTTCGATATGAAGAATGAAAATAGCGAAACTGCTTCCAAGAAGAAAAATGAAGATTTTTTCAAAGAAATTGACAAGGACCGAAATGAAAAAAACTGTGAATATGCAGTAATTGTTTCACTTCTTGAACCTGATAGCGAGCTTTACAATTCGGGGATAGTTGATGTATCCCACCGTTATCCGAAAATGTATGTCATCCGACCGCAATTCTTCATTCCAATTATTACGCTGTTGCGAAACGCTGCCCAAAACGCACTAAAGTACAAGTCAGAACTTGCGTTGGTGAAAGAACAAAATATTGATATCACAAGCTTTGAGAGTAACCTTGATGCCTTCAAGACAGGCTTTGCCAAGAACTATGAAATGGCATCCAAGAAATTTAAAACAGCTATTGAGGAAATTGACAAAACCATTGATCATCTTCAGAAAACTAAGGATGCGCTGCTCGGTTCTGAAAACAATCTCCGTTTAGCAAATAACAAAGCCGACGACTTGACTATTAAGAAATTGACCAGGAGTAATCCTACGATGGCCGAGAGGTTTGCTAAGTTAAATAATGATGGTACTTCCGATTCTGAATAAGTACTTTAGCATTATTGCCTTAACGAAAAGCTGATAAGCAAATGGCCCTCCCAGTTGGGTTTCGTTTTGGCTACAGATTTTTAATTAAAGAATGAGTTTATTAATGCATACAAGTTAAAAAATAATACCGACCAATAGACAAATCACAAATTTTTTATGTAAGCTTGCAAATCTAACAACTCAGAATAATGAATAAGATGTACCCCAGCCTTATGAGCTAATTCAACAGCAGATCTTGTATACTGTGTATTTGAAACAACGAAAGCTAAGTCAGCAGAAGCAAAGGTTTTGCCAGCAATAACTTCTTGAACAGCTTTATTCCCAACAGGGGAAGTATATTTTTTACATTGAAAAACAGCTTTAAATTTACCTTTAGTTGCAATTACATCGATACCTTGATCGCCACTGCCTTTTGTTGTATTCGCATACCAACCATTTTCATTTAAGACCCGAGCGCAATAAGCTTCAAATGCAACTGAAGATAAGTTTGCTACATCTTGTTCAGTTAACGGTTGTGTTGATTCAAATAAATCGATTTCCAAATTTACTAAATGATAGATTTCATCTGTTGATAATTTTGAACCATAAAAGCAATTTGCATCTAAAGTTATTGTGTTCAAATGGAAATATTTTATTTCCTTCATCCAATCAGA
>CAJCCR010000410.1 GCA_903960945.1 uncultured Planctomycetaceae bacterium | reverse complement strand
TTATTCAATATTACTAGCGATATTATCTTACCGTATTTTTATTGTTAATACCCAAGTCTTTCCTTAAAAAATTTGAATTCTTAGGAGGTTATCTCACACATCCAGAGGTATAATAAAAAATCAAAATAAGGATAAACCATGACTCGAGTATTAAACCCCAGGCAACTACTCTTACTAAGCTGCACCATGCTTGCAGGATTGGTTCTTTTTGCAACCGCCTTTTTCTCGATCGGTTCACGGGGATGGTATGGCAAAGATTCCCTTAATCTAAAAACATCCTTTCTGGATATTCGTGGCGTCGATGTTGGCACCCGGATTCGAATCCAAGGGATGGATGCAGGGGAAGTCATATCCATCAAAGCACCAGAAAGCCCGGGTTCTCCTGTGGTTATTGGCCTGAAAATCCAAGGATCTTACAAAAAGCTAATCCGAAAAGATGCGGTTGTTTCCATAGCATCTGAGGGGTTGCTGGGGGCCAAGGTTTTAGAACTCTTCCCTGGTTCGCCTTCCTCTTTAAGTGCAGAAAACCATGATTTACTTACGAGCAAGCACAACCCGGAAATTTCAGACATTCTGGCTGAGGTGTCCGATATGCTTGGTAAAATTCGCAAAGGTGAAGGTTCATTGGGAAAGTTGACCCAAGACACCAAGCTTTATGATTCATTAGTGCAACTCGCCAACCAAAGCCAGCAGACCATGCAAGCTTTTCAACAGGATGCGGATGCGCTAAAAAAAATGCCCATAGTCCGTGGATATGTTGAAGATCCGATGCAGATGATTGTGCGATCAAATGCTGACATGAAACGAAAGACCATTAATAGTTCTGGTATTTTTGAGCCCGGGAGTGCAATCTTAAGCATTGAGGGAAAAAAAATCCTCGACAAGGCATCTGAATGGTTGATGGGATTTCCCAAAGATAGTGACATTGTAGTTGCGGGGATAATGACTGCAGGGGCAACCGACAGAGAAACCCTCCGACTATTAACCAGGCAACAATCAGAAACAGTGACAGATTACTTGAAAAATATCCATGCCATTCATAAAAGCGGATGGTTTTCAAGGCGCAAGGTTAGCCCGATTGGCTTGGGGGATAAAACTTATCCAGGGCTTGAAGCAACGCCTGAAACAGAAAGCTCACGCATAGAATTATTGGTATTCATCAATCGAGGCTAAAGAATGGAATCGGGTACGCCAAAGCTTTTAAATGGGAACGAGAAAGAAGCCAGGATGGTTCGAGCTTTCTGCGGGGTGCATCTTCCTAGCATTAATTTACCGCATGAAAAACTTGCGTTCCATCTGCAACGGTGCAAAGAACTCTTCAATGCCAAATGCAGGGCTAAAGGCTTACCTGAAAAATCACTTCTCGAGGGGCTTCACTTCCTCGATTTCTACCTGAACTCATCTTGTATCGAAGGATTAAGCACCGCTTGGGAAACTTTATTTGCTTCCAAAACTGGGAGGCATGACCAACTTCTTGTAGATGCATTACGATCACGAGCTGCAAGGCTTTTTCCTGGGGATACCGCTAGGCAGGAAGATACCGTTGCAGAGTTTTGGGGGTTCCTACTTACCGGCGAGAAAGAAACGTCCGGTTCTGTTCTCGAAAAATACGATGGCAGAAGGCCTCTTATTCCTTGGCTGATCAGGGTTTTTCACAACTCCAACCTGACCAAATTAAGGCAGAACAAACACGATAAACTATTAGGTGACGACGAAGCAGATGAAATGTACTGGCATGCGCCTGAGCTTTCTGATGAGCACTGGCATCAAGAATTTCGTATTGCTGCTCAAGAATGGCTTGAAACACTTTCCGATCAGGAAAAACTTTTGCTCGGGCTCAGAGTTCGATACCGCCTGACCCAACGAGAGGCTGCTTCTTTTCTGGGTATTCATGAAAGCAATGTTTCGAGGTTGACGGATAAAATCCGCCAAAACTTTGTTCTAATGATAGAACCCAAGCTTCTTAATGCTGGTTGGAGCGGTGAAGATATGATTGCTTTTGTTAATACGGAGATGGAAACCCTTATTTTAGATGATCCGCGATTGTCCTCAGAAAGCCTTGCTGTACTTCTTGCAAAAAAAGGCCTTCAAGCACCTGTCTAAAACATTTAACCAACATTTCCTAATCTTACTAGGCTTTTCACTCTCTTTTCTGTTTAATAGACACTAAGGACTAGCAAGGACAGAGAGGCAAATAGGATGAGCCGCGGCATTCATAACGCCGACAAAGGTGCTAATGCGCCATTGACCGACATTGTCGGCCAATCTCAGGCCATGCAAGAAGTTTACGGCCTTGTCAAAAAGGTCGCACCCACTCAAGCAACGGTTCTGATTATTGGTGAAACAGGCACAGGTAAAGAACTCATCGCTCGTGCAGTTCATCTTCTTTCAAAACGGAATGATGGGCCCTATGTTCGAGTGAATTGTGGTGCCCTAAACGAAAGCCTTCTCGAAAGCGAATTATTCGGGCATATCAAAGGCGCATTCACTGGCGCAGTAGAAAATAAAACCGGACGCTTTGAAGCAGCTCATGGCGGAACCATCTTTCTCGATGAAATCTCGAGCATGAGCCCCAAGCTTCAGGTTAAACTTCTACGCGTCCTACAAGAAAATGAATTTGAAAGAGTTGGCGAAAGCAAAACCATCAAAGTCGATTGTAGGGTTGTTGCTGCAACCAATCAGTTTCTAGAAGACGAAATCGAAGCTGGTCGTTTTAGAGACGATCTTTATTATCGCCTTAATGTCGTTCCGGTTTATCTACCTCCATTAAGGGAACGGGCCGATGACATCCCCGCACTCGCTCGTTTCTTTATTGCGCGGCATTCTATTACCAATAAAATTGATCCGCCCGAACTCACTGCAGATATGCAAGAAGTGCTTTTAAAGCATGATTGGCCGGGCAATGTCCGTGAGTTGGAAAACTATATGGCGAGAGCCGTAGTGCTTTGCAATGGTCTGCCTTTGACACCAGAATCTCTGGCTCCCCCGGGCAAAAAAATCAAACGCTATAAGTCATTACAATCAAAAACCCAAGTCGGGCAGAGCACCGATCTTGTAAAACTCATCCAGCAAGTTGTTCACCTTGGTATTAACACCCTGCCAGATGGGGTATTATCCGACCAAATTGTTGGTGCAGTTGAAAAAGAATTGATCCAACAAATTCTCAAAGAATGCGACAATGTTCAGGTAAAAGCCGCAACAAGACTTGGAATCAATCGAAACACTTTGCATAAAAAAGTGCAGGAAGTCCTTAAGGGCGTTACAGATCTCCCTACCGACCCAGAACCATAACAAATAGAGCTTCAATCCCCTCATCGCCTCCTAATAGACTTCAGCCCCTGCATTTATTATGTCGATATCTCACTATACAATTGCTTGCTTTATGTTTTGTTAGAGTTTATGCTTTAATCTGGCTTCTTAGTGTTTCTCATACCTGCCTCGTATATAGCCTTAATTTAATAGGTGAACCATGTTTGAAGTAGGATTCGGCCCCTCGCATAATTGCGAAGGTACCAACAGACGAGAATTCATTCGCATTGGCAGCCTCGGCCTTGCTGGGCTTACTCTTCCTACTCTTCTTCAAGCAAACGCTGCTTCTGCCAAGAAAAAAGAACCCGTCGATAACCTCAGTGTTATCTTCATGTGGATGCAAGGTGGCCCTTCCCACATCGATACCTTTGACCCAAAACCCAATGCACCTTCCGACATCCGCGGCGAATTCAGCGTCATCCCTACCAACATCCCTGGCGTGCAAATTTCCGAACACCTTCCCATGATGGCAAAAAACCTCGACAAGTATTCCATCATTCGCTCCGGGTATTCCTACAACGGTTCCCATGGCGTTGCTGATGCATACATGCTAACCGGCTGGCGCTTCAATCCCAGCACTGTTTACCCCACTTATGGCGCTGTCATGTCTCGTGAACTTGGCTACCGTAATGGCATGCCACCTTATGTCCAACTCGGGAATTCAATCGACCAACGGTTTGGTGGTGGCCTGCCAGGCTATGCTGGTAGCGAACACAACCCCTTCATTATTCAAGAAGACCCAAGCAAAGCTGATTTCAGCATCGATGGTGTTTCACTTCCAAATGGTTTGACCTCTTCCCGTTTCGGTCGACGCGAACGCATGCTGCAAAAACTTGACAACTGGCAGAAGAAAATCGAAACCAAGGGTAACGATGTAGGCGCAATGAACAGCTTTTATGACAAAGCTTTTTCAATGGTCACCTCCCCCGCTGCCAAGCGCGCATTCGATCTTTCACAAGAACCCGTCAAAGTTCGCGAACGCTACGGCATGAACAAGTTTGGCCAATCTTGTCTTCTGGCCCGCAGGCTGGTTGAATCGGGCGTTCGGTTTATCAATGTAACCATGGGTGGCTGGGATACCCACGCCAACAACTTCAAAACTTTGAAAGACCGCAACCTTCCGACCATCGATCAAAGTTGGTCCGCACTTCTTGAAGATCTTCAAACCAGAGGCATGCTCGAAAAAACCATGGTAATCTGGCTGGGCGATTTCGGCAGAACTCCAAAAATAAACTCTGCTGCAGGGCGCGACCACTGGGCCGGATCCACAGTATTCTGCATGGGCGGTGGTGGCATGAAAGTTGGTTCCGTTATTGGCAAAAGCGATGCCAACGCAGAGCAACCCGTTACCCCACCCATTCAAATTGAAGATATTGCTGCAACACTTTACACGATTCTTGGCATTCCATTAGACAAACATTATGTTGCGCCAGATGGCAGGCCTTTCCGCATCAACCTTAATGGCAAGGTTGTTAACGAAATACTTGCTTGATCTATTGCACTAAATTGGTCCAACCTTTAATTGGATATAAGAAGACATGAGAAACCAAATCGGAAGCCTGATTGGCCTACTTCTTCTTTCAGGGTTTTCTTTCGCACAAGACTTCCCCAAAGTTTCCTTTGCCAACGATGTTCAGCCAATTCTCACCCGGGCGGGATGCAATCAAGGTGCCTGCCATGGTGCTCAATATGGCCAAGGCGGACTCAAGCTTTCACTTCGTGGCTTCGATGACAGCAACGATTTTCGTGAAATCGTCAGAGGCTCGATTGGAAGGCGCGTCAGCCTGCTTTCACCCGAAGAAAGCCTTCTCCTAAAAAAGCCAACTCTTGAAGCTCCCCATGAAGGAGGCAAACGCTTACAACTGGGCTCTCCAGAATACACCACGCTCAAAAACTGGATCGCAGAAGGTATGATCGGGCCCTCCACCAAAGATAAACTCTTCAAATCTCTTGAAGTATTGCCCGTTGAGATCATCGCAAAAGCCGGGCAGAAAATCAAAATCACCACAAAGGGAACCTACGAAGACAACTCTTCTGAAGATGTTAGTTCCAAAGCCTCTTTCGACAGCATGAACACTTCCGTTGCGACTGTTGACAACCTCGGAAATGTAGTTGCAAAGGGCCCCGGCGAAACGGTTATCATGGTTCGCTATCTAGGCGCTGTAGGCGTATTCCGAATCATCCTGCCCTTCGGCGAAGCAAAGGGGCTCGAGACTTTCGCAAAGAATGACAATCTAATCGACAAAATGTGGATTGAGAAATGGAAGAAAACAGGCCTCTCCCCTTCTCACATCTGCACCGACGAAGAATTCTTCAGAAGAATTCACCTCAACACTTTATCAACGCTTCCGAACCCAGATGAAATTCTTGCATTCAAAGCTGATAGCAACCCCGATAAACGAAAGTTGGCCATTGAGAAGGTTTTGAACCGACCTGAATATGTTGATTCCTGGGCTTACAAATGGGGCGATCTCCTTCGTAATAGCAGAGATGTTTTACAGAAAAAAGGTATGTGGTCGCAGCACAACTGGCTCCGTTCCGTCTTCCGCGATAACATGCGCATGGATAATTTCGCAGGCGAACTCCTTACCGCAGTAGGAAGCCCCTATGCCAATGGCCCTGCCAATTTCTTTGTCATAGGCTCACGTGATGATTGGACAGAAACCGCTTGTCAGGTTTTCCTAGGAATTCGTATGCAATGCGCCAAATGCCATCATCATCCTTTCGAAAATATCGCCCAAGCTGATTACTACAGCATGACTGCATTCTTCTCCAGGGTCGCCAAGAAAAATAGCACCGAGTTCGGGCTTCAAGGCAGCGATACCACCATCTACTTAACCATGGCGGGTGAAGCAAGCCATCCGAAAACAGGAAAAATACTTCCTCCAAAACCCATTGGTGGCCCTGTTACCGAAGACCCCATCGACAGGCGCAATGGCTTAGTTACTTGGCTGAAAGATAAAAACAACCCTGCCCTTGCTCGCAACTTCGTTAACAGATATTGGGGCTACTATTTCGGCAGAGGCCTTATCCATCCCATCGATGATATTCGCATCACCAACCCAGCTTCCAATCCAGAACTCCTTGATGCATTGGCAGTTGATCTCATTAAAAATAATTACGATATCAAGCACCTGCTTCGAACCATCATGAATTCACAGGTCTACCAACTTAGCAGCGAAAGCAATGTGGCCTCTGCAGCCGATGGCGACAACATCTATTGCACTCATTTCCGCGCCAAGCGCATGTCTGCCGAGCAACTGCTTGATGCAGTAGATTTCGCATGTGGCACACGCGAAAAGTTCACCGATGTACCACTTGGATTCAGGGCAATCTCTCTTCCTGATAGCAAATTCAGTTCCAGCTTTATGGATATCTTTGGCAGGCCCCGTAGAGTTGCGACATGCGAATGCGAACGCAGCGAAGATGCCAATATGATGCAGGCACTTCTGCTAATGAGTGGCAACCTCTTAAACCGAAAGCTTTCAGAAACCAACAGCAGAATTAGCAAATTTATAAGCAACAAAGTCCCAATGGACAAGGCTGTGGACGAAGTATTCCTTGCTACGCTTTCCAGATTGCCTAGAGATCAAGAAAAGAAGGAAGCACTCGCAGAGTTGGCCTTGGCTCAAAACCCCAAAGAAGGCTTGGAGGATTTATTGTGGTCGTTACTCAACACAAGAGAATTTCTTTTCAATCACTAGTCAAGCTTTCCAGCATTTTTGGATTGCTGGCATTTCTATTGCCAGGAATGGCGTTGTCGCAAACTTCATTCCCACAGATCACGCATGTCTACCCTGCAGTTATTGAACGTGGGAAAACCAGCGAGATCACCCTTTTTTGCGAAACCAGTAATCCCTCAAATCCCATTGCTGTACTTTTTGCAGGCACCGGGATCAAAGCCGAAGGCATTCCAGAAAAAAGCAAAACCACCGAACTTAAAATCAAAGTAACCGTAGATAAAACAGCCTCGCCTGGTATGCGAGAATTCCGCCTAGCCTGCGCTTCTGGCGCTTCCACAGTGGGCCAGATTCTTATCGCAGATCTTCCGGTTGTTCTTGAAAAAACCACTCTCCATGCTGATTTCGCAAATGCTCAACCCATCACCATTGGCAGTATTGTTTCTGGCATGATCAGCGCTAAGGAACAAGTTGACGCTTACAAATTCACGGTCAAAGCCGGGCAAACTCTTTCCTTTGGCGTGATATCCCACAGGTTCTTCTACAAGAGGCACAGCCAGTTTCTTGCTATCGATCCGATGATAAGTATTCATGATTCAACAGGCAGAGAACTAGCAGCTAATGATGACTTCCATTTTGCAGACCCCTGCGTTACCTACAGATTCGCATCGCCCGGTGAATACATGGTGGTAGTACGCGATGTGGATTATGCAGCAAGTATTAACATGCCCTACAATCTCGTTATCACGGGTGGCCCATATGTTACCTGGTGTTACCCTTTGGCACATTCGCCCACGGGGCCCTTGCAAGTCAAAGTGGGTGGTGGGAACGTACCTGAAACCCAAGTGACATTAGAAGGAATTTCCAATACTTCCTTGCCTGGAAGCACACTTAATGCAGTAATCAAAACCGATGGCGGATTGAGCAATCCGTTCCCAGTATACCTTTCCGGGCTGAAAATCTTCGAAGAATCACCTGCCAAAACCGACTTCCCTTTACCTTGCACCATCAATGGCCGGATTTTCAAACCGGGCGAAACAGATACCTTTCCCATTAAGTTGAAAAAAGGTGAATCCATCATTGCAGAAATCCGGGCCCGCAGACTTGGCTCTGAACTGGACAGTTTTTTAAGTATCTCAGATGGTAAAGGCAAAATCATCGCAAGCAATGACGATCAATCGAATGCAACCAAAGATTCTTATCTTAATTACACTGCTACAGCCGATGGCATTTTCAAAATTCAAGTTCGTGACTTATTAAACCGTGGCGGCCCCGGCTTCAACTACCTCTTGAATATCACCCACGAAGAGCCAGACTTCATCGTCAATTGCGATGATGACAAAGCAGGCATCGCACCCGGGATGGCAGCGGCTTGGTATGTACGAGTCAAACGAACAGGCGGATTCACGGGCCCTATTACTTTTCATCCTGAAAATCTTCCTTCTGGAATAACCATGGTTCCCTTAACCTTACCCGAAACCCAGAATGATGGGTTGCTACTGTTTCAATGTGCAAAAGATGCAAAACCAGGTGCCTCGCTTGTCAACATTATTGCCAAGGCAAAATACAAAGACAAAGAAGGCAAAGAGAAAGAAATCATCAAAAGAGTTGGTCCACTTACCGAATTAAAGATGCCTGGAGGCGGAAGAAGCACATGGCCTGTTGAAACCCAGATGATTGCGATCACCCCTGAAAAAGATATCGTGCAGATTAAAGTAAGCCCTGAAAAAATCGTCTTAGAACCAGGCAAAACGATTACGATTGATGTGGAAATTGTACGCGCAGAGAATTACAAAGGGCGCATCAGCCTTGATATAAGGCATCAGCACCTAGGCCAGATCTTTGGAAATCCACTGCCACCGGGTGTTACCATGCTCGATACCGGAGCTAAAACAGCTTTATCAGAGAAAGAAACTAAAGGAAAAATACTTCTGAAAGTTGCGCCAGATGCCAAGCCCTTTGCAGAAGTCCCTATTTGTGTCCTAGCAAATGTGTCGCTCAATTTCACGGTCAAACGAGGTTATGCAAGCAACCCCATCATGGTGAATATCCCGGGCAAATAATCAGGCTTTCGCAGGAACCAATTTGGGCTTTTTAAAACTTCCATTATTGGCAGGAAGTTCCAACTCCGCAACGAGATCCTCATCTTCCGAAACCAGCATCCCTTCGGGCCAAATATGAAACCCACCCTTCAAGGTTATCGCATTCGCTTTATCTTCAATCAACCAGGTGCCCCATATCCCCTTACCCTCGTTATAGCCTTCATAATAAACAGGGTGGTTGCCTTTGTATATTTTGTTCCAACTGCATTTTCCAGTTGTAGTATCGTAATGCCCTTTAAATGTAAATGCTCCGACTATATCGTTACCGCTTGCAGTGATGATGCCTTTATCAAATATGCATTGTAGATCCATCCATTGCTTCCCGAGAGGCGGGTTTTTCTGGACGAAGAAACCTGTCCACTTCCCACTCGGAAATCGAGCATCCTGTTCCAATGCGTTGAATTTATCATCCATCTCAACCGCTCTTCCCTGTAGGCTTTATAGAGGTAGCAATTCCCATGATATCACTTCGCAAGGCCGCCTTGTTTTCCTGAGGGCATCTACTTGCAAGAGTGAATACATTTTGACCTATTCTGTAGACAAAATAAAGCAAGTACATCCTGCGACTTTCAATCTGCACATCCCACGAAAAAAATTCCAAGCCGGGAATTCCATTAGCTGACTGAATCTCGCCTTGACTTTCTACCCGAATCTGTTGCTGTCGAATAAACGCCAATGCTTCATCCCTATACATTGCATTTGATGGGTATCTCGAGGGTTTCTCTTTGGTTATCAGCAATCCAGACTCTTTCGAATGATCCAGTGTTGCCTGGGAATCTGATTGAGAGGTCACCTTCCATTCTCTCGGATAATGAAACGTAAAAACAGTATCGCGACTTTCAAACAACAGCCTAGTGTTATTTGCATCCGGTTGGTATTGCGCTAGAATTTTATTGTCCAGAAGAATTGCAGGAAGCATTTCTCGTGAAAGGGTATATCGTCCTTCGATTCTTCCAACATCTTTGCCTTCTTTGTTTTTAAGAATGCTGGTCCCTTTAAGATAAAGAAAAGACAAATGCCTAGTCTCACAATCAAAGAAAATGTAACCATCGAGAATTTGTTGATTAGGGCCATCTTCGTTGATGCCAGATGCCTTGCCCAAAAAACTAATCCTTGCAGTCTTGCGATTGTTTACCAAGTTTACTGAATCCAGCTTACAAGAAACTTGGGAAGACTCCAGCAATTCGAGATCCGTCAGTTCCTGAACAGATTCAAGCCCTGCATCCCAAGATTCACTTAAGCCCACAGAGCGAGTAGGAAAAAGCCCCGCCAAGGCACAGGGAAAAACTTCCGTTCGGATCAGATCAAGTTCATCCCAAGTTAAGAGTGCATCGAGAGAAAACGGTATTTTTTTTAAACCCTGCCTTAATAGCACTAGTCTGCGAGTTTCAGGCCTAAGGATGGTTTCCTGATTTTGGCCATCCAAAGTCCGAGATAATTCAACTTTCCGATACTCACGAAGAGACTTATTCACTTTAAGTGAAGAATCCAAGGTTAAGATCGTTTCATCAAAATCAATTTGACTCTTCCCTTTAATCTGAATTTGTTTTTTTGGTTGAAGATTCGAGGTGAAAAGCATGGACCCGGTAAGTTCAGTGGTAGTTTGAACCCTAAACCGGTTGCCTGGGGAAAAAGTCTCACTTAAGCGATAGATATCTGCGGCTCTTAAAGACAAAGGCCAAAGAATCGCATTTAAACCTATACCTTGCAATAAGTTGCGTCTCTTAATCATCACGTAAACACACCTAGGAAAAAGAAGGAAGCCAACGGCAAAGTTTATCCCAAAAACTGGTGATAAAGGCAGAATATGGAAGGAAATTTTAATTCTAGCGAGTTATTGATTGATAAATCCAACAAGAAGTGAACATTCGAACACATTATTTAAGTGTATTTAAAGAAAAGTTTTACTTTTCCAGCTAACCCTCATTTTTTAACCTACCCTTAATAATCATTGTTTATTCTTGCAAGTAATAGTTCAGGGGATGTTTCATCTAAGAACACCAAGTATTTTGGAAATTTTCAGGGTCCGTTCTTAATAAGTTGATGGCGCATTCGAATATAAGGTTGTAACCATGAAAAAAACATTTGAACTTTTTGAGTGGTTGACTCGTATAGATAGTAAGCATCGCAAGGCAGCGATGGCTCTGGTTAGAAAAAACAGTTCCGTTTTGAGGAAGGATTCTTAAAGTGATTTTCAGGCACCCTGCTTTGATGCTGCTGGAAGACCAGCTCACACGTTTCACTCCTGTAGGTCGAAAGACCCAACAGCAGGAACGAACTGAGCAGTTTCTTCAAGAAGTTGATGCCTCGAAAAAATATCCTTACCAGTTTATCTGTTTCAGGATTACCGGATATCGACCAGATTCCTTTCCTGATTTACGGATCGATGGTTCCGACCTCTTACACGATCTGCCTATTCTGATTCAGTCGCTTGCAAGTAGCCAGCCCGAAGTTGAACCAGTTTATACCGTAGACGAAGTCAGTAAGCTTTGGAATGTTTCAACAAAGACGGTACGAAGATGGAAAAAACTTGGGTTAATCGGATTGAAAATAGTACGTGGCGGAAAACGAAAGCTCGGCTACACGAGAAGTGAAATCGAGCGTTTTGTATCCCGCAATCAGGAAAGGGTTGAAAAAAGCGGAAGCTTTACGCAGCTCTCTAATGAAGAAAAAAACAAGATCATCAAATTTGCAAGCAGGATGGCACGTTTAACTAATGCCAATTTGACCGAGATCAGCCTTCGTATTTCGAAAAAAATTAAACGCTCACCGGAAACGGTAAGGTATACGATCAAAAATCATGATCGTATCAATCCAGCGAGCGCAGTATTTCCAGACCTTACCAACCCTTTGTCTCCAGAATCGAGACAAAGTATTTTTAACTCTTACTCTCGAGGTGAAACCGTGGATATTCTAGCCAAACGCTTTCAACGAAACCGAACCTCGATGTACCGCGTGATACATGAGGTAAGGGCTCAAAAGTTACTTGAACACAATTTGGATTTCATTCCAAATCCTGGCTTCGAAGATGCCAACCTTGAATTAGCAATACTTGCACCTATGCCAGGTGCAGATGAATATGAAGCCAAACGAAAATCGATGAAGGCCCCCAAGGATGTGCAAACAGAACTGGGCAACCTTTACGAAGTCCCCCTCTTAAACAAGGAACAGGAACAACACCTTTTCCGTAAGATGAATTTCCTTAAGTCCAAAGCATCGAAACTTCTAAACACTATACTTAAAGAAGGTGCAAATCCTCCTGAAGTAGACCTTTTAAAAGTAAAAGTGCAAGTACTTGATGAAATCGAAAACCTGATTCACCAAGCCAATATGGTGAAAGACTCCTTAATTAACGCCAACATGCGCTTAGTAGTAAATATTGCCAAGCGTCATAGTGGTCAGGTTGAAAACTTTTTCGAACTGATATCCGATGGCAACATGTCATTGATACGCGCGGTGGAAAAGTTTGATTTCGGCCGAGGCTTCAAGTTCAGCACTTATGCAAGCTGGGCCATCATGAAGAATTTCGCCCGCAGCATTCCAACTGAAATCCATCATCGGGAACGCTTTGTTACAGGGAATGAAGAAGTATTCAGCACAACGGTGGATGGCCGTTCCGATGAAAAAGAACTTTACGCGCAGAAGGAACGCGCGAGCCATAGCATCAACAGGCTTTTGAACTTCCTCGACCCGCGAGAAAGAGAAATCATCAAGCTGCGTGCTGGGCTGGATGAAAAACAATCCTCTGCAACCTTGGAAGAAATCGGCATGCAATTTGGAATTACCAAAGAAAGGGTACGCCAGATTCATGCAAGGTCGATGCGCAAACTAAGGCATATGGTCGAAGAAAAACATTTGGAAATGCCTTAACTAGTTAGGGTTCCAAAACAGCAATAAAAAAGGCAGATGAAATTCATCTGCCTTTTTTGTCGCCTTACACCACTTTAAAAAAGAACCTTTACAGGAACACCGGAATCCGTGATAGGCACCGGGCGGTCGCCATCATAAAGATTCTTTGAAGGATCGATCCCGAGTGATGCATGGATGGTTGCAAAGAAATCGGGAACGCTGACCAAATCCTTGAGAGGCTTTTTGGCGAGTTCATCGGTTTCACCAAAGGCACCTTGATGCTTCAACCCAGCTCCAGCAAGCAGGACACTGAACGTTTTAGATTGATGCCCCCTGCCCCCGCCTCCATCAAATTCGGGCGGCCTGCCAAACTCTGTCGCAACGACAATCAGGGTTTTATCAAGCATTTTTTTAGATTCGAGATCAAGAGTAAGAGCAGCAAGTGCTTGGTCTAATTCTTGAATCAGTATATGTTGTTTTTCTATACCTTGGTTATGCACATCCCAACCGGTGCCATTAGAAAAATTGAGATTGTGCGAAACTTCAATGAAGCGAACCCCTCGCTCAATCAATCTGCGACCCAAAAGGCACCGTTGGCCGAACTCACCCCCATAGGAATCTCTGAGGGTAGAGTTTTCTTCAGTAAGATTAAAGACTTTGGAAAAAGCAGGGCCACTCAGTTTTAAACTTTGCTCGAGAGCGGTTTCGTAATCCTGAAGTGCCTTGTCTTTTCCCGCAACCTTATTGACTTTTCGAAGTTCGGAAAGCAACTCCTCTCTGCGATCTTGTCTGGGTACGGTAATCATTTCAGGTCGGGATAATCCTGCTGGCCCACTCACCGTATCGGTAAGGTAAAGATAATTAAATTTTGAACCAAGAAAACCCGGGCCGCGGGTAACATTGGGATAACCGATCAAAACATAAGATGGTGCGCCATCTTGTGCCGCGCCTTTTTCATGCGCAACAGCAGAACCAATAGAAGGATAAACCACAGTACCTGTAACATTTCTGCCGGTATGCATGCGATTGACTGCAGCGGCATGTTCATCAATAACATCATGATTAATGGTACGAATAATAGTCATGCGATCCATGAGTGGTGCTATTTTGGCAAAATGCTCACAAACTTGAACCCCCTTTACCGAGGTATCAATGGCTTTGTAATAAGAGCCAGCGATTTTCTTCTTCGGATCGCCCACCCGTTTTGGGTCGAAGGAATCAGTCTGGCCCATGCCACCACCCAGCCAGATAAAAACACAGTGTTCGGCCTTACCTTTGGGAAAGTGAATCGGGTTAAAGGATGCAGAAGCTGAGCCCGCAATAGTCAGGGCAGAAGTAGCAAGGAATTTTCTTCGCTCGGAAAGTTGTGACATTAAGATCGTCCTCAATTCAGATTGTAAAAAAGATCAAGGAACCCAAATAAATTCAGGAAGGTTGAAGACTGCCCAAACAATATCTTCAACTCGCTCACGCCAAGAATCGTCAAGCAATTCGGAAGGGGCATCCCCCATCCTGGCTCGTTTTTCCATTTCTAATTTAACCTTGGTCGCTTCCTCAACCAAGTGATTGGTCCAAGAAATATTAGGCAACCTCGCAAGCTCTACAAATGCACTAGGAACAGGATTTTTAATTCGAGAAACAAAACCAGGTTCTAGCATATCTAGCACTTTATTTTTTTCATCAGCGGTAGGAAACCGGGAAAGAAACCTCAGATAAATTTCATCTGCAAGTTCATCCGGTGTCTTTGATTCTAAGGCTATGCGGGTAAGAAAACTATTATCAGAAAGCCTGCTAATCCAAGAAGACAAAGTACCATTAGCAAGAATCGCGGGCTGTAAAACATGAGGGGAAGTATCGCGGTCAGTGATAGGATTCTGCCTAGCACCACGCCAGCCAAAAGCTTCTAAAACATCGGTCACAGCCTGCACTCGGGGAAGAGCAAGGCTTGGCCTGTCGCGTTCATTAGAAAGGGAAGTATACTCCCAAGCCCGCTTAGGAGCCCCAAGGTTTAGCATTCTATCTGGGGGTTGTCTACTATCAGAATCAAAAGTAATTTCTTCAACTTTCATGCTTCTACCCGAAGCTTGATAAAGAGAATCAACCACTTGTTCCGCAGACATTCGCCTTTTATCGGGTGCAGTGAAAAACCGTTTATCAGAAGCATTAGTAAGGTTATGGCCATTGGATTCTCTCTGATATGCCTGAGAATTCATGATCAAACGAAGAACCGACTTTGCCTGATATCCCGAAGCAATGAATTCATGCGCAAGCCAATCCAGAAGTTCGGGATGACTTGCGTTTTTATTCTCCCAATCAAATGCAGGTTCAACAATTCCCGCACCCATGAGCCTTTTCCAATACCGATTCGCAAGGACCTTGGCAAACCGCTTGTTTGCGGGCAGGGTAATGATTGCAGCAAGCTTTTCCCGTGCATCTTCCTTTTGAATCAACCATTGACCGGACTCATCTTCAGTTGCGATAGTTTTGAAAGGCCATGCAGGATCGATTTTCTGGTTGGGTTTGAGTGTAGCTTTGATAAGCGATTCTCTTTCTTTCTTTTCAAAAAATCCCGCAGGCACGGTACTACTTTTAGGTAGAACCAAAACCTTGCGCTCAAGCATTGCAGAAATCTGAAAGAGATCTTTCTGGGTGGTAGAATGAAAAGGTGAATCATGACACCGAGCACATTGCATCTCGACCCCAAGAAATGCAGTACCAAGAATTTGAGCCTTTGCAGCCATCGGAACATCATTATCCGCTGCCATTGCAAAACCCGCACTACCTCCAAGGTTGATGTTCCCACGCATAAGAATCAACTCAGAGACAAACCGATCCATAGGTTTATCATCCTTAAGCGCATCATAAATAAAGAATCTGAAGGGGCCTGTGTTATTCAAAGTCGGTTTAAGAATATTGGGATTTTCAGCAAGCACATCCTGCCAATAACTAACCCAATGGTCCGCATACCTTGGATCCGCCAAAAGCCGATCAATCATTTTGCTTCTTTTCGATGCGCTTTGATCTGAAATAAAATTGCGGATGTCATCGGAGGAAGGAGGAACACCGACTGTGTCCAAAAATGCCCTGCGAAGAAAAGATAGGTCACTGGTTAAATTTGCAAACACAAGATCCTTTGGTTGAACAGGTTCAGGAATCCATTGCGCCCCTGATTTGATCCACTGCTCTAAGACTCCGATTTCTTCCTCACTTAAACCTTTACCATTGGGAGGCATTCTTTCCGTAGATTTCCCTTTGATTTTTTCGATGAGGAAAGATTTCTCAGGAGCACCGGGCACAACAGCAAGTTTTCCAGAATCGCCCGACTTTAAAATCTCCTGCAGCGAATTCAACTTGAATCCACCCTTCACCTTATCAGCATGGCAACGAAAGCACTGTTCCTTAAGCAGTGGAAGAACCTTGGTATGAAAGGTGTTTGCAACCGCAGAATCTTGTTTAGAAACTAACTGAGCCTCAACCTTGGAAAGAATAAAGCTGTCAATTTCATTGTTAATAAGCTTGTTATTTGCAACTTCAGGAACTTTAGGACTTGGATTAGCCATGGCCCATGCCTTGGAAGCCTCAAGCCTTTTAGCCCAATAGGCATCTTGGTTTGAAGCAGCGAATCTTCTGGCTTGATCATCCAAGTTTATAAGATTAAGTTCTAATTTCGCAGTAGCCCGCTCCCAATCCTTATCCACAAGTAGGATTTTTCCAATGTTAGCTTCCCCACCATTGGCTTCATTGAAATCACTACCAACAATTTTAAATTGCGACTCGCCTTCGTATTTAATCGCAACGCAAGAATCACCTGTATCATGTCGAAACTTTTTTCCACCCACTAACGTTTCATAAACAATCTGATGCTTTTTACCCGTGCCTGAAAAACGAACTATGACTTCATGATCACCATAACCCACGGGCCTAGCATTCATCGCAGGAAGGTTGGGAATAGGTTTGACTGCATCATGGCCACCAGCTTCTTTGACATGAAAAGGAGTCTTACAAATCAACTTCCCATCAATCCAAAGCCTAGCACCGCCTTTTGAACGAATCAACAAGTCATGGGTACCCGATGGGATTGTTACTTCCGTTGAGGCTTTAAGGATTACGGTTCCCTGCCAGTTATCACGAATCCCCCAAGCATCATACCGATGGGGAATCCGATGAAAAAGAAATGCAGGAAGCTCATAAGAGGTGAAAGGCTTAGCAAGATCTTCTGCAAGGTTGGGCCAAGAGTCTAATGCGCTCCAGCCTTCATGAAGTTGAATTTTGACATTTTTTGTACCAGCTTGAGTTGGCGCAATAAAAGAATCTGATTGAGCAACAGTTTGCCCTGGGCCAACACGGCGAAACCTTTTTTGCATAAGATCATCAGGAACAATGCCCCGATGAATTGCAACATCGTCCAACAATCCACGAAAACTATTGCTAGGCGAACCACCCATGGAAGAGCCAATCCAGATATCATCGTTATCAGTAACGGGCGCCTTTGTGGTAGCTCCGCCCATATCCCAAGAACCAGAAATCTTTTTACCATCGATCCAACCTGAGATGGATTCAGGTTTTCCAAAAATGTAACTGACTGCAACATGATGCCAGCCAGTACCAGCTTTGAACCCTGTATTGGTGGTCCAGCGATGCCAATCACCTTTTTCATTTTTGGAAGGCATGCTGAAAAAGAGAAAACTGGCACAGGAGGCCCCCTTTTGTTCGCGAAGACGCAGTGCCCAGTTCTGATTTTCCTTGGCAAATCCAGGAGCGAAAGTTCGCCCTTTCCCTATGATGTAAACATTTTCCCCATCCTTACTTTGGGGCACATTAACCCAAGACTCAAGAGTGATGCTATCGCCATTGGTAAAATCAAATTTACTATCGTTACCAAGATCTTTCAGAACGAAGCGCGAGCCTAAGCCATCAAATTTAACTGCAGTGTTGGCGGGTGAAAAATCAGGAAACATGGGTGGCCTTGGGCCAGCGATATCACGATGAACACCTCCAACAGATTGAAGCTTGGATGTTTCTTCCGTATCAAAATGCCAGATGGCCAAGGGTTCCTGAGCAAAGCAGAAAGTTGCACTCAAGATGTTACAAAGTAGCAAGAACCAAAAATAGTGCTGTTTGAAAGTCATTTTGGTGAGTCCGATAAGCATGTTAAAGTTACTTAATTGTAACATAACCAGAAACATCAAACATTATTAGAAAAGCGATTTTTTCAGGTGGGGTTATTTTTTTTGTGCGCCTCAACAGATTGCTCAAACAGCGTTTCCAAGCTGTTTTTCCGAAGATGAACTTTTGCACGATCCCCCGGAGTGTAATTCATCAGCCTGATAATGCCCTTTCCATCCGGAAAAATATCTATCACATTCATACAACCCGGGTCCTGCTCAATCGCATGAATCCCATCAAGTCCCAAACCAAGAAACCTGCAAAGGATCCAACGATTAACCACACTATGAGCAATCACCAAGGCGTTTTCCCAAGAAGAATCTTCAAGCAAATTACGAAGAGAGCGGTTAACACGATTGGTGAAATCAGAAAAAGTTTCTCCACTCATAAAACGAGACTCAAAGTTAAGCCCCGGGCCAAGGGCTGATAAAAAGTAATTTTTCCAGTGATCAAAATCAGTACCAGGAAAAGTATGAATTGCACCGGGCTGAATTTCACTAAAATCTGGGAACGATTGGAAATCAGGAGAACTACCAACCTCCCGTTTACCCACTACCAGATCCATGGTTTGATGCGAACGCAATAAACCACTGAAGATATATTTTTGAAAAGCAATTGGAGCGAGTATCTCACCCAGTGCAATTGCCTGGGCAATACCATGATCATTAAGGGTGGCATGTTGAAACGAAACAGGTTGGCCATCGGAGGAAAAATAACTTACATCGCCATGTCTGAGAAGATAAATGCGCCTTTGCATCTGCTTCACCTCAAATAAAAATCAAGTGAGGGTGACCGATTCTCCCCTGCGAACCGGCTTTACATCTTTAAAACCTAATTTTGATAATTCAGAAGCAAGAGCCTTGGCGGATTCTGGTTCGCCATGCACCAACCGCACATGCCCTGAAGTTTTAGCAATGGGCGAAAGCAGTTTATTAAAATCAGTTTGATCCGCATGGCCAGAAAAGCCTTTGATTTCGTGGATTTCAGCCCATTTGTTCCAAGACTTCCCATGAAAATAAACCGAAGGCTTCTTTTCTAGAAGCTTTGAGCCCAAAGTAGTGGGAGCTTGAAAACTAACTAGGGCGATACTGGTTCTAGGATCATCAAGATGATTTTTAAGGTGGGAAAGGATTTTCCCGCCCTCACACATCCCGCCTGAAGCAACAATAATTGCAGGCTTGGGGTGGAAGCTTGCGGTTTGAGCTTCTTCCCAAGAATCCAGAATCATGATATTTTCGGATTCAGAATTCCAATTAACGGAAAGGTGCTTGTTATATCTCTTGTAGACCCTACTGATTTCAACAGCAAGAGGGCTATCAAGAAATATGGGAAGCCTTGGAATCTTATTTTGGAGCATCCAAGTTTCAAGATAATAAAGAAGCATTTGAGTGCGGCCCAAACTAAAGGCTGGCATAAGAATTTTGCCACCCCTTTTAATGGTATCGCGCATGACGATGTCTAATTTCGCGGCCATCTTTTCTTCGTTATCGTGATACTTGCCCCCGTAAGTGCTTTCACAAATCAAAAGATCAGCAGCGGGCACAGGAGAAGGGTTAGTATGAAAAGGCAGGCCAAAACGCCCAAGATCGCCGGTATAGGTGATCTTAAAAACTTTGTCACCCTTACCAATCGAAATTTCAGAAATTGCAGAACCGAGCAAATGACCAGCATCATGAAAGCGGAGACTGATCCCGTTACGAATCTCTAAAGTTTTACCGTAATCAAGCGGAACACAGCGATCCAAAATCGAGAAGGTATCGTTTTGCGAGGGAACTGTACGGTTTTTTGTTTTGTTGCGAAGCTTGGCTTCTTTTTCCTGAATGTTGACCGAATCTTTAAGAACAACGCCCAGCAAATCTTTGCTTGCAGGGGTGCAATAAACCTGTCCGCGAAAGCCTTTTCTAGCAAGTGCGGGCAATTTACCACAATGATCGGAATGATTATGACTAAGGATTACGGCATCAATAACTTCGGGATCAAAAGGAAACTCATCGTCTTTAAGTACGGTATTCTTGTCTCGTTCGAGCCCGCAATCAAGAAGGATGTTGAAGTCTTTATATTGCAATAGATGCATGGAGCCTGTAACGGTTCCTGCTGCGCCTAGAAAAGTGACTTTAGGGTTTGGCTGATGCGAAAAAATAACGCTCATCTCTTGTCCATTTCGCCGGGTTGAGTGAGCGTTTCTATAATAAAGTGAACATTAAAAGAAAGATTAATTAGCTTAATTCCCCAACCCTGTAACGGACAAAGCGGACAAATTTGAGTCCAGCGCCGTTAAGAATTTCGCCAACAGTTTTCTTTTCTTCCTTGATAAAAGGTTGTTCAAGGAGGACATTTTCAGCAAGCCAAGTTTTGACTTTACCTTCTGCAATTTTCTCGACAATATTAGCAGGCTTACCAGATGCTGCAGCAGCATCACGAGCAATTTGGAATTCCTTATCGACAACATCTTTACTGAGTTCTTCGCGGGTTGCAACTAAAGGATTTTTAGCAGCAATATGCATGCAAATATCACGAAGAATTTGCTCATCAGTTTTTGCGCCTTCGACTTGGATCAAAACACCAACCGTACCATCATGATGAATGTAAGAACCGAAGTGACCGCCTTGCAGCCTGACGAACTTGGCAGCCTTCATGTTTTCACGAATCAAACCAACTACGTCAGCAATTCGATCATTAACTTTACGGGATGGATCTTTGTGAAAAGGTTGTGCAACCAAGGCTTCTAAACTTTCAGGATTAGAAACAACAACTTGAGCTACAAGATCATTAGCAAGTGAAATAAAATGTTCGCTATTGATAACAGGGCCGCTTTCGCAACGAACTTCCATAAGGGCAGCAATTTTAGCAGCAGGGTCGATATGAAACGCAATTCTGCCTTCAGCAGTTTCGCGCTCACCTTTCTTTGCTTGAATCGCAGCATTTTTCTTACGCAAGATAGCTACTGCAACTTCAACATCACCTTTGGCTTCAACAAGGGCTTCCTTGCAATCCATCATGGGTGCATTGGTTCGATCACGCAAAGACTTAACAACGCCAGCGGAAATAGCACTCATACTAATTCACCTAAAATAGATCAAAACTTATGTTAACTGAAACAAACACCAAATTTAATCAACAATTGCAGGAGCACGTACTGTGCCAGCAGTACCACTTGGCGCAGGCCTTGGCCTTGGTGCAGTTGCCTGCTCCGTTGCCAACGCTGCACGGCCTTCGATAATTGCATCTGCAAGCTTTGCAAGAACAAGTTCCACCGAACGAATGCTATCATCGTTGGCAGGAATTGGCAAATCAACATCATCTGGATCGCTATCGGTATCAATCAACGCAACGGTTGCAATACCCATGCGCTTTGCTTCTTTAATAGCAATATGTTCACGCCTAGGATCAACGATAACCAAAGCATCAGGAAGCCTGTGCATCTCGCGGATACCAGACAAGTTTCGTTGAATCTTGGTAAGCTCACGGCTTAAATTAGAAATCATCTTTTTGCTATAGCTACGAATAACGCTGGTTTCGGGAGCTTTATGAATATCAAGCTTACCAGACTCGTTAAGCATGGTCTTGATATAAGCAACCAAATCAACCTTGGCAGGGTTTTCGTAAGAGGGAAGCCACATAGCTTCGAGTTCTGCCAATCTTTTTAAACGATCGCGAATTGTACGGTGATTAGTAAGGGTACCACCCAACCATCTTTCGGAAACGAAAGGCATGCCACAACGGCGAGCTTCAGTTTCGATGGTGTCTTTTGCTTGGCGCTTGGTGCCAACAAATAGGATTTGGCTACCAGAAGCAGAAAGCTTGGTAAGGAAACGGAAGGCGCGCAAAAGGCCCCTAACGGTTTCACGCAAGTCGATAATATGGATAAGATTGCGTTTGCCGTAGATGTACGGCCGCATCTTAGGGTTCCAACGACTGGCTCTATGGCCAAAATGAACTCCAGCTTCGATAAGATCTTTTACTTGGACAATCGCCACGCAGCACTCTCCCGCTTTTGCAGATATTTTTGACCAAAGTCGTCCCGGTGCATCTTACTTGTGATGATATAACCACAGGGAACCGACCATCGATAAATCAACAAAGAAGCAATAGCATTTGCTAAAAAGATAGTTTATTGGAAAACCAAACAGGGGTCAAACTCTATAAGGCAAAATAAATCAAGTTCCTTGTTAAAAAAGCAGTCTCAGAATTAAGAATTACTGATTAGTTGCCACAAAGTCGGCCGTAATTGAGCCAAAGCTTTACTTCGATGACTAATTGCATGTTTAACCCGAGAACTTAATTCGCCAAAAGTCTGATGATACTCCAAAACCAAAAACAAGGGATCGTAGCCAAAACCTCCCTGCCCCAAGTAATCAGAAATAATTCTGCCATGACATTTTCCTTCCGTCAGAGCCATAACTTTGCCTTGAGGGTCGGCCAAACAAGCCACGCAAATATAGTAAGCATCCCGGTTTTCAGCGGGATATTTGCTTAATTCTTGTAAAAGTTTGGTGTTGTTGGCTGCATCGCCACCATGCTCCCCCGCATAGCGTGCAGAGTGAATGCCTGGGTCACCTTTAAGAACAGGAACGACCAAACCACTATCTTCAGCTAAAACCCATTTGCCTACCTGCAAAGCATAGCCCGAAGCTTTTTTCGCAGCATTTTCAGCAAAGCTGGAGCCATCTTCTACCACCTCAGAAATATTAGGGAAGGTGCCAAGATCGATGCAATTAAAAGGTAAGTCGACATAGATTTCTTTTATTTCTTTAAGTTTTGATTTATTTTTTGTACCAATCACTAATTCTTTCATTCTGTGCTCCAATATTGAAGTTAAACCCGAACCAATTTTAATGCCCAGTTATTACTTGATCCGATAAAGAAATAAGAGTAAATTGCTCCTACCTACCAGATGGAGAAACTATGATTTCAATACTTGACTCAAAACCCACCCGTTTATGCGATGGCATTAACCGTCGCGATTGGATAAGTCTAGGAGGTTTAAGCCTTCTAGGAATGGGTTTTGGGGATGCAAAAGCCGCAAGTTACAAATTTGCTAAGGAACGAAAAGCAAAAGCCTGCATCTTTTTATACCTCACAGGTGGGCCACCCCAGCACGAGACTTGGGATCCAAAGCCAGAAGCCCCGATAGAAATCCGCGGCCCTTACCAGCCAATTAGCACAACCACCGTAGGCTTAAAAGTCTGCGAATTGATGCCTAAAACTGCGCTTTTAACCAATAAAATCTGCGTACTTCGGTCGATGATGACCAACGATAACGCCCATTCTTCCAGCGGTTACTCGATGTTAACGGGAACCCCGCACCAACCAATGAATTTCGAAAATGCTAAACCGGGTGCGCCCAATGACACCCCGAGTTTTGCTGCAATCATTCAAAAACTTTTAGGGTCGGCTTCTGTAAAACCAGAGGCAATCGTGCTGCCAGAGCACATATGGAACGATGGGGGAATCACCTGGCCCGGGCAAGATGCTGGTTTTTTAGGCCGTGCCAGCAACCCTTGGCTGATCAATTGTCACCCCGAATCCGCAGAGTTTCAAATTCCGGGCCTGACCCTTGCAGAGGGAATTAACGACAAACGATTTGATGAAAGGCTGAAAATTCTTGAATCCGTGAACAACAGCGCATCCAAGAACCAGTCTAACAAAAATCAAAAGCAGTTTGAAAACCAGACCAAACAGGCCCTTAATTTGATGAGTGGTGAAGCAACCCGCAAAGCCTTTAATCTAAACCTTGAACCGGATTCGATGCGGGAAAGGTATGGAAAAAATCGCTGGGGCCAAAGCGTATTGCTAGCACGAAGGCTGGTTGAATCCGGCGTGCCCATGATCCAAGTGAACTGGACTCGTTTCGCAAACGAACCACAAGGTAGCCCCAGCTGGGATACCCACGCAAAAAATGCCGAGAAACTTAAAAAGGAATTGATGCCCGTTATGGATCAATCTTATTCCGCTCTTTTGGAAGATCTCGAATACCGGGGATTATTAAAGGATACTTTAGTGGTTTGGGCGGGTGAGTTTGGTCGTACTCCAAAACATAATGGCAATGCAGGAAGAGACCACTGGGGCCATGTGTTTTCAGCGGCTTTAGCAGGTGGTGGAATTAAGGGGGGCCAAGTTATTGGCTCTTCCGATAAAACCGGGGCCTATGTAAAAGACCAACCAATCAGGCCGCAAGATTTGCATGCCACCATTTATAATCAAATGGGAATCGCTCCAGATACCGAAATCCACGATATCCAAGGCAGGCCAATGCCGATTTGCAGAGGCCAGATCATCAAAAATGCGGTGTAAAGAATATTCACAAGCCAGCCTATAAGCCGGGTTCTGTATCTCGCCTTAAAAAGGCAAGATGATAGCCATTTATCTAGGCGAACGGTTACCCGAACGCTCGAGCGACCTACCCGAAGGTCAAACGGACCGGACCAGTCCTTCCTTCTTATTTGGCCTTGCTCCCGGTGGGGTTTGCCGAGCCAGCCTGTCACCAGGCTGCTGGTGGGCTCTTACATTAAGGAATTTGCATTCCCCCGCCATTTCACCCTTACCCTTTTGGGGCGGTATCTTTCTGTTGCACTTTCCCTACCCTTACGCAACACACAGTTAAGTATGCTACTTCGGACGGTGGGAGTTACCCACCACCGTGTCCTATGGAGCCCGGACTTTCCTCTCCCGCTTTTTTCAAAGCAGCAGCGACTATCCAACCAGCTTGTGAATAATTCCAGTATACTGCTTATGGAGGGTGGGTTATTCGAATTGCAAATTAAACCCTTGAGTAACTGGTAGAAGAGATGACCTCAAATCCAATTGTGCCTTCATGGAAAAGCCTTGATATCCCCGCCCATTCCCGGGGAGCAATCATCTCGATTGGGAACTTTGATGGCGTGCATGAAGGGCACAAAAACCTTATTACACAAATGAAAACATTGGGAAAAACGATTTCCCAACCCCCTGCACCCATCGTCGCAATCACCTTTTACCCCCATCCTCTTTTAATTTTAAGGCCAGGCATCAACCTAAGTTTTCTAAGCACACTTGAACAGAAGAAAAAACTTTTGCACGCTGCGGGTGCAGACTTCGTTGCAGTGTTAAAAACAGATGATGGATTGTTGGAACTACAAGCAGAAGAATTCTTTGAAAAAATAATCTTTGAAACCTTTAAAGCCCAAGGAATTGTTGAAGGGCCCGATTTTCACTTCGGTAAAAATCGAACAGGAAACATCGATCTACTTAAAGAATTATGCCTAAACCGAAACATCTTGGGCACCATTGCCACCCCTTTTCTGGTCGATAACGAATTAGTTTCCAGCAGTAGGATTCGAAAAGCCATCCAAACCGGGGATATGCTTCAGGCAAAAAAGCTCCTCGGGCGAACCTATTCCATCGAAGGAAAAGTCGTTTCAGGCGCTAAAAGAGGCCGTACCATCGGGTTCCCCACCGCAAACCTCGAAAACATTCAAACGCTTTTACCCATGAATGGCGTGTACGCTGCTTTGTGCAACATTGGCAATAAAACCTATGCAACTGCTGTAAACATAGGCCCAAATCCCACATTTTCGGAGTTATCTCAAAAAGTTGAGGCTCATTTACTCGACTTCGAGGGGGATTTGTATGATCACACCATAGAAATCAATTTTTTAGAAAAAATCCGAAACGTCAAAACTTTTGTAGATAAAAATGCTTTGGTCCAACAATTGGAGTTGGATATCCAACAAACGCGCCATCTTGTATTTGCAGATAACCCCTAATTCTTTTAAAAGCGCAACCGTGTCTAATAATAAAAAAAAGAATACAAAACTTATGAAACGAGATAATTAATGGAAACCGATAACCTTCTAGAAGCCTGTAAAAAAGCCATATTAGTGCATGTTGAACCAGCATTGCAAATGGATGGAGGCAGAATCGAAGTCGCGGGATTGGATGGAAAAATTTTGCAAGTTCGCTTATTGGGAACTTGCGGTTCGTGCCCAAGTGCGGTCAGGGCCGTGCTCTTTGGAATCGAAGAGGAACTTCGCAAACATCTGCCCGAAATCGATTTTGTAGAGGCAATTCCTTAAAAATATTGAATCTTTCTCTTTCCAATTCCACAACTACCGTGGTAAATTCTATAATACCCTTATAAACAACCTAGATTGTTTTAATGAGGCCCGGCTTCTAACTTTGTATAATTCGTTGGTTTTTCGCGCCGGCGTTGCCAACATCATTAGTTTTTTTGGAGAAACAGGTATCAACGAGCGTCCTAACCCCCCCTCAACGGCTCCCCAAGACCGGGGCCTTCGCATGAATGAACAAATACGCATCTCTCCAGTTCGTGTTATTGGTGCTAACGGTGAATTTGTTGGAGTAATTCCCACTTTTCAAGCATTAGAAATGGCCCGAGAAGCAGAATTAGATCTTGTTGAGGTTAACCCCAACGAAAGACCGCCTGTTTGCAAGATTCTTGATTACGGCAAGTTTCGTTATCAACAATCGCTAAAAAACAACAAAACCAAGGTCCACCAGCAGAAAATCAAAGAATTACGAGTTAGGCCAAAGACTGGGGATCACGATATTGAAACAAAAATCAATCAGGCTCGTAAGTTTTTAGAGCATAAAGACAAAGTTCAGGTAAATGTGATATTCAAGGGTCGGGAATTGCAGCATATTGAAGAAGGTAAGCGGATTATCGATTTAATCTTGGAAAAACTACAAGAATTTGCCAAAGTGGAGAAAGCTCCATCAATGGAAGGCAAGAAAATGACTGCCATGCTTGCACCAAAAAAAGATTAATTCACGATTCTGGTTTGCCCCCAGACTCCTATTTCCCTATATCATCTTTTCCTGCAATTTGTGAATGGTTTATAACTTTATCCCATTTGCAGGCGTTGTTAAGTAGTTTTCATGCTTTTATGCATGAATTGATGGATTTTTAGATAACTAGGTTCCAATAAGACACGGAAGGGTAATTCAGATGCCCAAGTTAAAGACTCACAAAGGCTCGAAGAAGCGATTTCGCGTTACAGCTAATGGCAAACTTAAGCGCCATAAGGCTGGTAAGAAGCATCTTCTAGGCCATAAGACAAGCAAAAGAAAAAGGCAGCTTCGTGGTACGGTTATTGATACCGGAAGATTGGCCAAGAAGTACATTCGATTAATGGGCGGAAAATCTTAATTTTGTAGCTGTTTTAATGAAACGCTTTTTAAGCGTTGGAGATCTGGTAAGCCATGACAAGAGCACGCAGCGGAAAAACTGTTCTTCGCGACCGCAAGCGATTACGAAAACTAACCAAAGGTTATCGTGCCAGTAGGCACAACCTTCAGCGCCAATCCAGAGTAACTCTGATTCGTGCTGGTGTTTACGCTTACCGCGACCGTAAGGTGCGTAAACGTGAATTCCGAAGGCTTTGGATTATTCGCGTTAATGCAGCTTGCAGGATGCGTGGCATGCGCTACAGTCAGTTAATTGCTGGCTTGGTAAATGCTCGAGTAAGCTTAGACCGAAAATCTCTTTCAGAAATCGCAATTCGCGACCCTGAAACATTCACTAAAATTGTAGAGTTGGCTAGAAAGCACCAACCTGTAGGTCTTAAGTAAGCCTCAGGTTGATTTGTCCTCTTAATTGAAGCCATACAATGTCTGAATTGGATTCACTTAAAAACCGCGCCTTGGATCAATTAAGTGCTTGTAGTGATGAATCCTCTTTAAGAAATTGGAACTCTCAGTACTTCGGTAAAAATGGTGAAATGCTCGCTGCTCTCAAAAAAGTCAGCGAGCTTCCCCCAGAATCCCGAAAAGAATATGGCCAGCAAGCCAATATCGTCAAAGAACAACTCTCCGCTTCCTACGAAACCGCCCTTAAGAACTGCCTCGAACAAGCCATGCTGAAAAGCTTGGAAACCGAGAAACTTGATATTAGTTTACCAGGTATGGTTCCGCCCGCTGGGAAGTTGCACCTTGCAACTCAAACTCTGCGTGATATTCAATCCACCTTTGCTGAAATGGGATTTCAAGTTTTTCGCTCCCGAGAAATCGAGGACGACGAGTTCAATTTCGGCCTGCTTAACATGCCTCCCCATCATCCAGCGCGCGATATGTGGGATACTTTTCATACCACCGACCCTGGTTTGATTCTTCGCACCCATACTTCCCCAGGCCAGATTCATGTAATGCGTAAGTTTCACCCTGCACCTATCAGGGTTATTCTGCCCGGCATGTGCTACCGATACGAAGCCATTACCACCCGTAGCGAAATCATGTTTCATCAGGTTGAAGGCTTGGTGGTTGGCACCAATGTTTCAATGACCGATTTAATTGGAACCATAACCGCTTTCACCCGCAAAATGTTTGGCGACTCCAGGCAGGTTCGGATTCGATCGAGTTATTTCCCATTTACCGAACCAAGTATTGAAGTGGACATGGATTGCATCGTGTGTGGCGGCAAGGGCTGCCCGCTTTGCAAGAAAACCGGTTGGCTCGAAATCATGGGCGCTGGGATGGTTCATCCGGAAGTCATGAAAAATGGCGGCTACGACCCTGCCAAGTATTCAGGCTTTGCCTTTGGAATGGGGCCTGAACGAATTGCCATGCTTCGCCATGCCATTGAAGACATAAGGGAATTTTGGGGCAACGACCTTCGCTTCTTGTCCCAGTTCTAATCTTAGGTATCGGTTGTATTTGTTTTGTTTTTTCATTTTGCAACAACACAACCCGGGTATTGAATCATGAAAGTTCCGATTCGCTGGCTCAAAGATTATGTAGACTTCGACCTTTCACTCGAGGCTTTAGTGAACAGACTTGCCCTTGCAGGGCTTGAAGTATCTGGCATCAAGCACTGGGGCGTTCCTGCACCTGAAGGACTAAGACTTGGAACAGAAGACCCCTACCCTGTTTGGGATAAAGAAAAAATCATCATCGGGCTGGTCACCAAAGTTGATAAGCACCCCGATGCAGATAGGCTTAAACTTCCAACCGTTGAGTATGGCTCGGGCAGATCGATTACTATGGTTACTGGGGCGCCCAATCTTGCTGTAGGTGATACGGGCCAAAAAATTATTCTTGCACTTTCGGGGTCCGTGCTTTTCGATGGTCATGCCACTCCAAAGGTTTTAAAAGAACTTAAACCCGGAAAAATCAGGGGCATTACCAGCGATGGCATGGTTTGCTCCGGCTTTGAACTTGGCATCTCCGAAGATCACGATGGCATCATCATCCTTGAAGACGATGCGACTGTGGGTATGCCCCTTGTTGATTATTTTGGTGATTCCATCATCGAAATCGACATTCTGCCTAACAAGGCCCGCTGCCTTTCGATGATAGGCATTGCACGCGAGGTCGCAGCAATGACCGGGGGCAAATTAAAATCCTTTGAACACAAACCTCATACCTTTGGCCCTGCAATTACGGGCAAGGTAAATGTTGTCATCCAAGACACCTCTGCATGCCATCGCTACACCGCTTCGCTTATCGAGAACATAAAAGTTGCCCCCTCCCCTGCTTTTTTAAAGCGCAGGTTGCATCAGGCTGGCATGAGGCCAATTAACAATATTGTCGATATCACGAATTATGTAATGCTTGAACAGGGCCAACCTCTGCACGCATTCGATTACGATGTTCTTTGCTCAAGAGCCAAAGGAAAAACTCCCGAGATCGTAATCCGTTTCGCAACCAAGGGTGAAAAGATCAAGACTTTAGATGGGTTAGATCGTGAACTCTCTGCTGAAACTCTTGTTATTGCAGATGCGCTTGGGCCTATTGCAATCGCAGGATTGATGGGGGGCGCTGAAACCGAAGTTACCGAATCCACCTCGCGGGTTATGCTTGAAAGTGCAAACTTTGATTTCCTTGCAATTCGCAAAGCAATGAAATCCATGGCTCTGCCCAGCGAAGCTGCAACCCGGTTTAGCAAAGGCATTCATCCAGATCAAGTAATTGGCGGCGCCAACCGAGCACTGCAATTGATGCAAGAATTTGCCCAAGGCGTGCCCGCTGAAGGTAGGATCGATTGTTATCCATCGCCCAAACCCTTGCAAGTTATTGATTTCTCTCTTGCGGAAGCCAAGCGCATTCTTGGGATCGCAATCCCCATCGAGGAATGCACCAAACTTTTAACTTCCCTCGAGTTTAAAGTTGAAAAAGTAAGCAACGAAATGCTTCGTGTCACTGCGCCAACCCATCGATTGGATATCCAAGTTGGGGTTGCAGATCTTCTTGAAGATATCGCACGACTGTACGGGTACGATAAGTTTCCCGAAACCAGCCTTTCAGAGCAATTACCACCGGTTTTGATCGATCCAGAACTTGATTTTGAACGCAAAATAAAAGACACACTCGTTCACCTTGGCTTGCAAGAAACGATTGCTTACTCGCTAACATCACCCGAAGCAGAATCTGCTTTTCTAGAATCCTCGAAACCAGCTTATGTAACATTGCTGAACCCTATCAGTAGCGAACGCACTGTTATGCGCCAAAGCCTGATGGCAAGTATTGTCTCGCTGACCCAAGCCAACCTCAAACACACCGAATGCGTCAAGCTTTTCGAAGTGGGCAAAGTGTATCAAAAAGTAAATGGCCAAGCATTGCCTGCAGAGCCCTACAAACTGGCGATTGCAATTTGTGGTCCGCGAAACAAACCATTCTGGGTGGAAGACTCCTCCGGTAAAAACAATTTGAATTTCTATGATTTGAAAGGCATTGTTGAGGGGCTTACTTCCGGAGTTCATCTGGAAAAGGTTTCCTTCAAACCAGGCAACCACCCTGCCCTTCATCCGGGCAAATCCGCAGCTCTGCTAATCCATGACAAAGTTGCAGGAATGTTTGGTGTCTTGCATCCGAAGCTTGCATCCACCCTTGGGCTGGATAATCACGAAATAATCGCAGCAGAATTCGACTTGCTCACTCTGGCTTCCGGCCTTCCTGTAAGATATTTGTCCAAGCCAGTCTCTCGCTTCCCTGCTGCGCTTAGGGATATTGCTGTGGTCGTTGATCAATCCATCACAGGCCAAACCGTTACCGCCGAAATTCAGGCCGCGGGGGGTAATGTTCTTAAAGTTGCAAGGCTATTTGATATTTATCAAGGAGATCGAGTTCCAGCAGGAACCAAAAGTCTTGCTTTTGCCCTTAGTTACCAGGCTGATGATCGCACGCTTAACGACAAAGAAGTTGACAAGCTGCACAAGAAAATTGAAGACCGGCTAAAGCATGTGCTGAAAGCCCAGATTCGTGGAAAAGAAGTTTAATTGATAACCACCAAGTTTAAGGGGGTTAACGAGTATGAGCTCCCCAGATCCTGAAAAATCAAACCCTGAAGTCAATGTAGGCGACTTCCTCATGTCCCTCATGCGCAGCAAATTGATGGACAAGGTGGAAGTTGTTGTGCTTTATAACAACCTTGATAAAACCATCCGAAGCGAACCCAACCTCATCGCAGAATATTTGGTGAAGGCAGGAAAGATAACCCGATTTCAAGCAGAGCGAATATTAAAAGGTAAATCCCGTGGCTTGGTCATGAAAGAGTACCAAGTGCTTTCCGTTCTAGGCAGAGGTGGAATGAGCACCGTTTACCTCGCCAGAAAAAATGATGATAAAGTAAACTTTGTTAGCATGAAGGTGCTTCGCAATCTAAAAACCGAAAGGCAAGACAGACTCATTGCCCGGTTTAAAAGAGAATTTTACATCGCCCAGAAACTTGATCACCCTAATGTCGTGAAAGTTTTCAGCCTAGAAGATTTCGCGGGGCTCAACTACATGCTCATCGAATTCATCCAAGGCAAATCACTCCAAAAAATCATCGACGAATCTGGTGCAATCTCTCAGGATCTTGCAATCAAGTTGATGCGCCATACTTTGACGGCTCTTGCTCATTGCCATCAACACGGGGTTATCCACCGGGATATCAAGCCTTCAAACATCATGGTAACCCCTGAAAACCAAGCCAAGCTGTTTGACTTTGGGTTGGCATTTGTCCAAGGTGAAAAAGATGAAGATCTTAAAATCATCGGCGGTAAGGGCTACATTGTGGGCACCATGGATTACATTGCACCGGAGCAGTCCTATAACTCCGTCGAGATTGATGGCAGGGCCGACCTTTATGGATTGGGGTGCACTTTTTATCATGCCTTAACCGGAAAACTACCTTATCCAGGCTTGGAGAAGAAAGACAAAATCAAAGCGCAACGCAGTAAGGAAAAATCTGAACCCATCACGAATTTCCGTACCGATCTTTCCGATTGGTTTGTGGAATTGGTCGAACGCATGATGAACAAGTCTAAAGATAATCGGCCTGATTCTGCCATGACTGTTCTTCTCGAACTCGACCTGATGACCCCCCCACCTCTTCCAGACTGGGTTGATTCCGAAGGCGACGAAGACTAAAGAAATCCCCCGTTTTGATTACAAAATGTTAAGCAGTAACGTGAATTCGTAATTTAGCGACTCGAGGTAATGAAGAATTCAAAGGATTTTGATATTTTCTCGGTTTATCGATTGCTGATTGTCTTAATACAGAATATATTATTAGAACAATTTGGTGAGTTTCTTATCCAGAGTGGCAGAGGGATTAGGCCCGTCGAAGCCACAGCAACCGGTCGAAGCGTTTATTCGCGACGATGCTGGTGCTACCTCCTACCCGGGTTTGCCGGGAGAGATAAGAAGTGACGTAATGCACGCCCCTTTTTTATCTCCAAGCCTAAATATCCTCCTCTGGAAAAGACTGCCAATTTTAAAGCAGGTTATTGTCCTGCGTACACGGAGGAAAGACAAGTGTCTTCCAGTTTTGTAAAAGGCATGAAGTGCCGTTTGTGTGGCAAAATATATCCCGTAACCCCTGTCAATTTTTGCCAGGACGATTTCGGCCCATTGGAAATCGATTACGACTATGAAAGCCTAAAAGGCGTTCTTACCAAAGAAAAATTAGAAGCCCGCACTTTCAACATGTGGCGCTATCAAGAACTGCTTCCGATCGATGGTGAACCCACCGTAGGATTGCATGTTGGGGGCACGCCATTAATTCGAGCAGACCGCCTGGCAAAAGAAATCGGGGTTAAGAATCTGTGGATAAAAAATGATGCGGTCAACTTCCCCACCCTTTCCTTCAAGGATCGTGTGGTTGCAGTTGCATTAAGCAAAGCCCGTGAGTTTGGTCTGCAAACCGTGGGTTGCGCATCTACCGGAAATCTCGCCAACAGTGTTGCAGCCAATGCTGCTGCTGCTGGAATGCAAAGCTATATCTTTATTCCCTCGGATCTTGAAAAAGCCAAGGTGATGGGTACCTCGGTTTATGGCGCCAATGTGATTAAAGTGCGTGGCACCTACGACGAAGTAAACAGGCTTTGCACTCAGGTGGCGTTTAAGTACGGCTGGGGATTTGTGAACATCAATCTCCGACCATTTTATGCCGAAGGCTCGAAATCCATGGGCTTTGAAATTGCTGAACAACTGGGCTGGCGAACCCCCCAGCATGTGGTCAGCCCGATGGCGGGTGGCGCACTTGTTGGCAAAGTCAGCAAGGCCTTCCAAGAACTTTACAAGATCGACCTTCTTAAGCAGGAACCCTCCACCAAGTTTTATGGTGCCCAAGCAACAGGCTGTAACCCAATCAGTGGAGCAGTGAAAAACGGCTGGGAATCGCATCGCCCTGTTCGAAAACCAAACACCATTTGCAAATCCCTCGCCATTGGCGACCCTGCAGACGGCTACTTCGCTGCCAAGCTTATTCGCGAAAGCGGTGGCTGGGCCGAAGATGTTACCGATGATGAAATCAGGGAAGGCATGCTTTTACTTGCTAAAACCGAAGGCGTGTTTGCTGAAACAGCAGGTGGAGTTACAGTTGCAACCGCTCGCAAATTGGTCGAGCAGGGCCGCATTCCCAAAAATGAAGAAATCGTTCTACTCATTACAGGCAATGGTCTTAAAACTCAGGATTCCCTAACGACTCAACTAGGCGAACCTGTTACCATTGGAACCTCGCTTGATGAGTTCGTAGCCACCATGGAAAATACCCAAGAACCTGTTCTTGCATAACCCTCTATTATCTGGCTTCTTTTAACATGCGGGCTTTTCCGCCGGAAGGTATTTATGGCAGTTAAAATTCAAATCCCCACTCCGCTCCGACCTCATGCGGGCAATCTCGCTTCGATTGAAGTTAGTGCCAACACCGTAGGCGAAGCACTTGGCGAACTTTGTAAACTTCACCCAGCAATGGATCAAAGGCTATTCGATAATGGCCAGTTGCGCAGATTTGTAAACATCTTTATCAATGACGAAGATATGCGATACCTCGAAAACCTTGCCACCCCTGTAAAAGATGGCGACGAAGTAGCAATTATCCCGGCAGTAGCAGGAGGTTAATATGGCAGACAACGAAGACATGGACGAAATGGAAGATATGGACGAAAACAGCATTGAAGTTCCAGAAGGAACTGCAATTTTCCCAGAGATTCCTGATCAGGTTGGAGCAAATCCCCTGCTTCTGAGCCTTCTGCATTTTGTTGTTTTCATCGCCGGCTCGGATGAGAACATTTGTAATCAACAGGCAGGTGCTGCAATCTTGGATCAAGTTGCAACCTACCTTCAGCGCTTAAATGCCAAAGAAGTTGCTAGGCTTAAAGAAGACCTTGCTGTTCTTGCTGCATTTGCTCGCGAAGAAAAATGGGGCGGCGGAACCGTCGAAGTTCTCGATACCTTCCTTGACGACATGGGCGTAGGAGATGGCGAATGATCGACTTCAAGTCTATTGATCGCTATAGCAGGCAAATGCGCTTTCACGGGGTGGGCGAAGAAGGGCAGCGTAAGCTGCTAGCTTCCAAAGTCACCCTGTGCGGGTGCGGTGCTTTGGGCACCGTGCTTGCCAACAACCTGGCTCGAGCAGGCGTTGGCTCCATCAAGGTTGTTGATCGCGATTTTATCGAGCCTAGCAATCTTCAGCGTCAAGTTCTTTTCGATGAAAACGATGTCACCGAAAACCTTCCCAAAGCTGAAGCTGCCGCTCGTAAACTTCGTGCAATCAATTCTTCCATTAACATCGAATCTGTAGTCACTGATATCGATCGCACCAATATCGAATCACTTTGTGAAGGTGCAGATCTTATCCTTGATGGCACCGATAACTTTGAAATCCGCTATCTCATTAACGATATTGCGGTCAAGTATAACAAGCCTTGGGTTTATGGTGGGGTCATTGGTAGCAATGGCATGACCATGACCATTATCCCCAATCAAACGCCTTGCCTTCGCTGTGTGTTTGAAGCTGCGCCCTCGCCCGGCTCTGCTGATACTTGCGAAACTGCAGGGGTACTTGGCCCCGTCGTAAACATCATCGCAAGTATGCAAGCCACCGAAGCCATCAAGATTCTTTCAGGCAAACCTGAAACCATCAACAAAGAACTCGTGCAGATTGATGTTTGGGAAAACACCTATCGCAGGGTAAAGATTGCCCCGCTTCTAGGTAAGGTTGATTGCCCTTGCTGCAAGCATCGAAAATTCGAATGGATTGATGGCGAGTTCGGTTCGCAAACCACAAGTTTGTGTGGCAGAAACGCTGTTCAAATTTCCAATCGTACCCCTAACAAACTTAAGTTTGAAGATATGGCTGCTCAACTTAAGACCCTGGGCGATGTAAGCTTCAACAAGTTTATGCTTAAATTTAATGCTGAAGACTGTGAGTTCACCGTTTTCCCCGATGGGCGGGCTATAATTAAAGGTACAAGCGATATAGACAGGGCAAAGACGCTTTATGCCCGCTACATCGGACACTAATTCAAACGCCCAGATGAGCTGTACATGATTTATCTCGATAATGCTGCAACGAGTTTCCCCAAACCTGAATCGGTTTATAAGGCCATGGATCGCTTTGCACGCGAAGATATGGCAAACCCAGGCCGTGCTGGCCACAAAATGGCACTTGCAGCGGAACGGGTTCTCGATGATTGCAGACATCGGCTCAATCAGCTTTTTAAAGGTTCTGCACCCGAACGATTTGTATTCACACTTAATTGCACCGATGCCCTTAACATGGCGTTCAAAGGCCTTTTAAATGAAGGCGACCATGTTATCACCAGCGATCTTGAACATAACAGCGTTAGTAGACCCCTGCGCATCATGGAACTCGCAGGTAAAATCTCTGTCACAAAAATTAATGCTGATCCTCAGGGCTTCATCGATCCAGAACAAATCAAAAATGCAATCGGCCCCAAAACCCGACTTGTTGCACTTACCCATGCAAGCAATGTTCTAGGCACCATTCAGCCCATCACCGAAGTGGGTACGATCTGCAGAGAAAAAAACATCATCTTTCTGGTTGATGGAGCACAAACTGCTGGGGTTGTTCCAATTGATATTAAGGCCCAAAAAATCGATCTCCTAGCTTGCCCTGGGCACAAGTGCCTTTTTGGCCCAACAGGCACAGGCTTTCTTTATTCAGGAGAGCGCGTTGCTCTTCGTACTTGGCGGGAAGGTGGAACCGGGGGCGACTCTTCCACTGAAACACAACCCAAAGAAATGCCATACCACCTTGAAGGTGGCACACCTAATGTTCTTGGCATCGCAGGCCTTGCTGCTGGCTTGGCTTGGCTTGATCAAGAAGGCATGAACAACATTCATCACAGAGAAAGTAAGCTTGTTGCAAAGCTTCGAAGCAATCTTAAAGAAATTCCTGGAGTTACTGTTTTTGGAAGTGATGACCTTAGCCGTACGGTTGCAACTGTTTCTTTTCAGTCGGAATCACTTGCTGCGCCTGAAATAGGCAGTATTCTTGATGAAGCCTTTAACATAGCTGTAAGGCCGGGCTTGCATTGCTCGCCTTATATCCACAAATCAATCAACACTTTCCCTGATGGTTCGGTTCGAATCAGCCCCGGTGCATTTAATACCGAAAGCGATATCGACCAGATAATCGCAGCTCTTAAAGAAATCCTCTCCCTTTAATCACTTCGAAGAAAGCACCCAAACTTTCCACGCACCTAGCAGATTCTTCGCAACAATGCCTGAGGAATCTAGCGCTTGTTCTGCTGATTTTGCATCGCCATTTTCTTCTGGGACAAACCCCTTCAAGAAATCAGCAAGCTTTGAAGACTGGGGCCCAAAAGCGATAAACTCCATCACACTGGCTTGAAGTAAGGGTGTAGCATCAGCATCTGAACCATTCCAGATGTCGCCCACAGAGGAAACTTTTCGGGCAATGATCTGCACCTTTTTTCTATCGTTTTGCACGGACTTATTATTGCCGCCCTGAACCCGCCAGTGCACTGCCCTGCCAAAGCCATCAACAACCCAATCAGGCAAAGGAGTCTTTTCTCCAGCCTTTGAACGAAGCAAGGCCCCGCCTATCTCTTTATAAGCCTGCAATTCAGAACTACTAAAATCTTTGGGTTTGGTTGGGCCTGAAGCCATATACGGCACGCCCTCTAGAAAACCAAATGACCCATGATCATCACTATTAGGCGAGCGTTTTTCTACCCTTCGAACAAAGGCAACAAACTGCTCCCTTTCTGGGATGATGAATACCATGAGTTTGCCATGCCAAGGAGCATTATCCTCCTTATAACCAACGCTTTTTGCTGCATTATCGTAGTACTTTTCTAGATTCGATGTAATATCCTTTGCCTTTGATTCAGCAGTTTTAGGCACCATTAAAATGATTTTATTTGATTCGAAAACAGAAAATGGGCCAGCATTCACCTTATCCCAAATACTTTTAGCAATTTCTTTGGTAGCTTCAGGCTTTTTTGCAGTATCTTGCGCCAGAACCATGCAAGAAACACAAATACCCAGCACCAATGTCGTTAAAAATCTCATGCTTACCTCGTAGTAATCGCCTAAATGTCCCAATTGGATTTGTCTTAAATACCCAAATGATGATAAATTAATAGTAGGTGTTTGAACATCTTATTCCATGAAGGATTCTCACAATGAAACAATCTATGCTTTTACTCTCCGGCCTTTTGATTTCGTTACAAATTGCTTGCGCTGTAAATGCTCAGGGTGCCGATAGTTCCAAAGTGGTCAAGGTAGAAATCTCCAAAGACCCATCCACCACCGCTGAAGAAAAATTCGTCGTAATAACTCTTTCTGTAGAACCAGGGTATCACCTTTATGCGAACCCGGTGGTAAACCCCGATTTGGCATCCGTACAAACCAGCGTCGGAATCAAATCCGAAGGCAAATCGATCCCTGCCAAAGTAGAATACCCCGTGGGTAAACTCGTGAAGGATGATGTTGTAGGCGATTACTCGACTTACGAAGGAACCGTAAAAATCAAATTACGAGTTGCAGTTCCAAGGAATCAAACCGGCCCTCTGGAAGTTGTGGTAAAATATCAAGCTTGCTCTAAAAAATCTTGCCTCTCCCCCGCTGTAGCTACTCTGCAGCTTCCCTAATCAAAAACTGGACCTGTCATGAATTTGCGAAATGCCTGGGCATTGGTTGCGTTTTTGTTTTTACTTCATCCAGCATTGGGCGAAGAAAAAGGCAAACTGAATCGGCTTGCAAAAGAAGCCAGCCCCTACCTCAGGCAACACGCACACAACCCAGTCGATTGGTACCCTTGGGGCGAAGAAGCTTTCAAGAAAGCCAAAGCCGAAAAAAAACTCGTCTTTCTTTCCATTGGCTACAGCGCATGCCACTGGTGCCATGTCATGGAAAAAGAATCTTTTTCAAATGCGGTTATCGCAAAAATTCTGAACGACAATTTTGTCTGCATCAAAGTTGATCGAGAAGAAAGGCCGGATATCGATCATGCCTATTTAACTTCACTGAATGTATTGGGGCAAAGAGGTGGTTGGCCTTTATCAATGTTTCTTTTGCCTGATGCAAAGCCTTTTTTTGGTGGCACCTACTGGCCTCCTTTCGACAAAGAAGTGCAAGGCCAGAACATGCGCGGATTTAAATCTGTGCTGGAAGGAATCCTTAATGTTTACAAAACCGAACAGAAAAATGTTGAGGAACAAGCAGAGAAATTAGCCACTTCAACTCGAAGGGTTTTGCTTGGAGAAACAGTTGGGCTAGCTCTTATCCCACTCGACAAAGCCCTGGTGAATGCATCTGTTGAAGCTGTTCAGGAAGGCTTTGATCCTAAATATGGTGGGTTTGGTTCACAAGCCAGAAATTTCCAAGGGCCGAAATTCCCAACACCTTGCTATCTAAAACTTTTGCAGCGCGAACAAGGCAACGATGCCACGGGCAACATTAAATCAATCGTTTCCTTCACTCTTGATCAAATGGCTTTGGGTGGCATTTTTGATCACCTCGGTGGCGGATTCCATCGATACACGGTCGAACCTTCTTGGACTATTCCGCACTTCGAAAAAATGCTTTACGATAATGCGCAACTCTGCGAGGCATATTCTAGGGCTCTTTTTAACAACAAAAATCCACTTTACGAACAGGCACTTAATTCAACTTGTGCTTTTATCCTACGCGAAATGACATCCCCAGAAGGTGGGTTTTACTCTGCTCTCGATGCGGATAGCGATGGCGAAGAGGGAAAGTTTTATGTTTGGACAGATAAAGAGTTAGCCGAAGTGCTTAAAGAAAAAACGGACCTTGAACTCTTTAAAACAACCTACGCAATCGCTCCTAATTTCGAAGAAAAATTCTTCATCTTAAGGCGATCAATGCTGCCCGAAAAACTGGCCCTTAGCCAAAAAACATCCCTCGAAAAATTAGAGGGTTCTCTTGATGCCTCGCGAAAAAAACTTCTCGCCCTTAGAAACAATCGCATCAGGCCTTTTTTAGATACCAAGATTCTAACCGGTTGGAATGGACAGATGATCGCCGGCCTTGCAATGGCTTCCAAAGCTCTTAATGAACCTTCTTACTTAAAAGCTGCAGAGAAGGCTTCTGATTTTATTTTAAACAACCTACAGCAGGCAGATGGCAGATTGATGCGAAGTTTTGGTGCAGTTCCCGGCGAAAAGGCACAGGCTAAAATCCTAGCTTATCTCGATGATTACGCTTATCTAATTCATGGGTTGCTAACCCTATACGAAATCAATGGCGACAAAAAGCGGCTCGCCCAAGCTGTCGAATTGAATGAAAAAATGATTAAGCATCATGGTAAAGAAGGCTCGGGCCCATTCTTTCAGACTTCCGAAGAGCACGAAAAACTTTTCGCCCGCTCTATCGATCAATACGATGGAGCACAACCATCCGCCAACAGTGTTGCATTAAGCAACATGGTGAAATTATCAAAGTACACTCAAGACGCAAAACACATGAAAGTTGCAGAAGATTCATTTAAAGGATTGGTAATGCGTTTAAAAGTGCAGCCTTCATCTTCCACTGCGTTAGCCACAGCCTTGTCCGAGTTTCTTGAAGCACAGCCAAAAAAGTAATTTCATTACGAAGCAGGAAAGTTATTCAGTTCCAGAAATTCTTTTTTCCAATGATAGTGGTCTAATAGGCCAATTGGGTTTCGATTTAAAATAAAATAAGCAACATAGAGTGCTTCAATGGAGGCCAAGCCGTTATCAGGGTCGGTTCCAAACTTCGAGGTTCTCGGGTAGGCTGTTTTATATTGGCTCAAGGATCTTGGGGGAATCGACTCAAAACTTCTTTCCATATTACCCGCATTTCGCCAACTCCCATCTATTAATAATATACCTTTATCATTGTCTGCTAGGGAAAGTGGGGGCCCCTCAGCAGAAAGACGAATATAATTAGGTAAACTTAAAGTTTTTTTAAAAGGATAATTCAACAAGATAATGCCAGGCTTTCCCTTTAGCGGTATCACCGAACATTTCTTGGATTTTTCCTTTACACTACGAATTATTACGGTGTCGGGAAATACTTCCATCGGCCTTAATCCTATGATTTAAATTTGGTCCTTAATCGTCCAAAGCCTAACATACTGATTAGTATAGAAGATCCCTAAATCAAGAAAGGTGAATCATGAAAGTAGAATTACGTTATTGCTCCAAGTGAAACTATGAGCCTCAGGCTGTCAGTTTGACAGCAAAATTACTGGAACATTTTAAAATGCAGGTTCTCGAAATGAAATTAATTCCATCAAGTGGTGGCTGTTTTGAGTTGACCGCAAATGGAAAGCTGCTTTACTCAAAACTATCTGAAGGGAAGTTCCCTAATGAAGAGTTGATGTTAAAACAATTAGAAGCACTGATGGCTGAAGTTAAATAAGGAGAGGCATGTTTAGTTTTTTTGGTCGGAAGAAAAGATTAACCGACTACGCATCCTGTGCTGGCTGAGCGGGAAAACTTTCGCCGGGGGGGATTTCGCAGGTTCTGCAAAATGTGCCCCGATCTAAGGACCCGAATTTGCTGGTGGGTACTGAAACTCACGATGACGCAGGCGTTTTCAAGTTAACAGATGAAATCGCTTTGGTCCAAACCGTGGATTTCTTCCCACCTGTGGTCGATGATCCGTACCTATATGGCCAAATTGCAGCTGCCAATGCCCTTTCTGATGTTTATGCCATGGGAGGCATTCCTAAAACGGCTTTAAACCTAGTTGCCTACCCCGATGATGAAGATCCACAATTAACTTGGTTGGGAAAAATCTTAGAAGGTGGGGCCGAAAGATGCATGGCCGCTGGGGCTGTCATAGTAGGTGGCCACACCATCCGAGACAAAGAAATAAAATTCGGGCTTTCCGTCACAGGCATTGTTCATCCAGGTAAAGTGTTTACCAATGCTGGGGCCAAGCCTGGGGATAGACTAGTTCTTACCAAGCCTTTAGGTACTGGCTTTGTAACCACCGCACACAAAGCAAACGCCTGCCCGGAAACTCTTTTTAAGGCTGCATGCTTAAGCATGATTCAACTAAATAAAGTGGGTGCGGATGCACTGCAAAATCTACACCCGCACGGCATGACCGATATCACTGGCTATGGTTTTGCAGGCCATGCGTTGGAAATGGCACTGGGAAGCAACACCACGCTTGTTTTTGAATTACAAAAACTCCCTCGCTTCAGTGGGATTGAAACCCTGATTTCAAAACGTTTTTTCACGCGTGCAAGCAAAACCAATCGAGAATATATTTCCCCTCACCTCAGAATTGAAGGAAATCCTGATACGGTTTCTATGGAACTGGCTTTGGATGCCCAAACCTCGGGCGGGTTGCTGGTTAGCCTGCCTAAAGAAGAGGTGCCTCTATTTATAAAAGCAGCTTTGGCCAACGGGGCGATTTGCGCGGTGGAAGTGGGCGAAGTTCAGGCTAGAGGATCGCACCACCTAGTTTTTAAGCCTTAATTTGAAGGCGTGCCCTTAAGCCTTTTCAATACCGTTGCCGCTGTTTCCCGCATTTCTTTTGCAGTATCCTTGGTTAGGCTTTCCACCTTTTTCACAACTTCATCATCTGAAAGTTCGGGCCCCCAACGGCCCAAGGTTTCGACAGCAGCAAGCCTTACTTCCAGTGCAGAATCATTCACACAGGCAAGCACTGCAGCCTGCACCACTTTAAAATCTTTTTGCAACTTTGCCCCAATGTTTCCTAGACAATGCAAGATTATAGACCTAACTGCAGCATCACGGTCTTTAAGTGCAGTCACCATTGATTTCCAAGCGGGATAGGAAAAACTATCCTGACTATCAAGCGCGATTGACACTGCAATTTTCAAGTCTTTCGGAGTGCCTTCTTCTATTAAGAGCAATCCCAATTTTTCTGCAATTCGCCCCCCAGCCTCACCCCCTATCATCGAAATTGCATTGGCAGCGGGAAGCCTCAACTCCAATGGCATTTTTGCATCTTGAACCGTTTGCAAAAGCACGGTAATCGATTCCACATCTTTCAAATTGCCTAAAGCTAGAAACGCAAACGATTTTGATATGATGTCAGCAGTTACATCAGAAGCCAGAATTCGCAAATCAGGTGCTGCCCCCTTGGCTTCGGGCCCTAATCTTCGCAGCGCATCCGCAGCAGCAACCCTTAAACCAGTGTCTTTTTGTTTAATAGCTAAAATCAATGCTGGAATTGCAGGCGCTGATTCTGGAACTATTTTACCAAGTGATGACGCTGCAATTTCCTTTACTCTTATCGATTTATCTTTTTCAAGTGCTTCTTTCAGGGCTTCTGCTGCGTACTGCCTAGACGACGATGATTTGGCTTTTTCCGCCATCTTTAATGCCACCCGGGTCATCGATAACGCTGAAGTTTCTCGCAACTTCTCTTCGGGGTCATTTTTTAAAACCAACATTATTGCAGGAAGAATTCTATTATCCAAAGAGTTTGCCATCAATTCCAAGGCAATCAGCCCTGCCCTTCTTGATCGTGCTGATTTTTCTTTTTCGACCTCAGAAAGCTTTTCGTAGCCGGGATCAACCTTTAAAAGAGCTTCCCATTCGGAAAGTTTTTTGCCCTGAAATACTGGCTCTTCTTGAAAAGCCAAGATGGGATTGCAAAGCATTGCAAAGGCAAACAGCATAAACATAGGAATTATCACTTTAAATCGCTTGGGAACTGACATAATTCATCTCCCGATATAAAGGCCTTTGGAAACCTTCTTGGCGGATCTCTTTCACTTCCTGCACTCTATCATAACTATATGCTTGACTTAACCATAGTTTCTAAATAAGAATTGATGTCGGATACTCTTTTTAAGGTATCATTGCCCGAGACAGGCGTCTTGGGCTTTTTTCTTGTGTGTGTTTTTTTCATGGGGCAATCCCTTTCCTTTTTAAGATATGGTGAACTAGTATGCCTTGCACCTGTGTTGTTGGACTTCAATGGGGTGATGAGGCCAAGGGTAAAGTCGTTGATGTCCTTACCGATCATCACGATATCGTGGTCCGTTATAATGGCGGCCCCAACGCTGGCCATACCGTCATGACCGGGAATAAAACTTTCAAGCTTTCGATTCTACCCACGGGAGTCATCCGCCCCGAGGTGATATCGATCATAGGCAATGGCGTGGTCATCAACCCCACTAGATTGCGTGAAGAAATTTCACAACTTCTTAAAAACGACATTGATATTGGCAAGAGGTTAGTGATCAGCGATCGGGCTCATGTGATTTTCCCCTATCATGTTGAACAGGAAAAAATTACTGAATCAAAGCAGGGCCAAGGCATCGGAACCACTGGTAGAGGCATTGGGCCTTGTTACCAAGATAAAGTTGGGAGAGTACACGCAATTCGAACAGGCGAACTCACCCAGCATGCCCATTTAAAAGAACGCCTTGATTCTGTTGTTGATTTTAAAAACAAGCTGCTTCGTGGCTTCAATCATGATGCGGTTCAGTTTGATGCTGCAAAGCTTGCTGATGAATTTCATGAGCATGGTCAGTTTTTGAAACCACATCTCACCAACACCGTCACTTTGCTTCATCAAGAATTCAAAGCTGGCAAAAACATTTTGTTTGAAGGGGCCCAAGGCAGCCTCCTCGATGTTGATCATGGAAGTTTTCCCTTTGTAACCAGTTCCAATAGTATCACCGCTGGTATTGGTTCGGGTTCTGGCTTGCCTTCCAGATACGTAACCAAAGTTATTGGTATCCTTAAAGCCTACACCACTCGTGTTGGCAAAGGCCCCTTCCCCACCGAACTTGATGACGGCCCTGATGGTTTAGGCGAACGAATCCGAAAAATCGGCAAGGAATTTGGCACCGTAACAGGCAGGCCCAGACGCTGTGGTTGGTTTGATGCTGTTGCTGCTAGGCATTCCTCCATGATCAATGGGGTGGATGAAATTTGCGTCATGCTTTTGGATGTACTTGCTGGGTTTTCAGAATTGAAAATCGCAACTGCATACGAACTTGATGGCGACCGTATCACTTATTTCCCTACGGATGCTAGAGAGCTTGAGCGTTGTAAGCCCATTTATGAGACCTTGCAAGGTTGGAATGAACCATTGACTACTGCCTCAAAGCTTTCGGATTTACCTTCCGCTGCAAGAAAATATGCTGATAGAATTGGTGATATTCTTGAGCTTCCTGTTAAGCTAATATCTGTAGGCCCAGAAAGGTCTCAGACGATTTTCACCGGTCGGGTATAAAACGACCAAAGTTGCGGGAGTGCCTTATTTGACTAGGTCTCAGACTATTCAGAAAACTTCTAACATGGATTCCCCTTTGGGAGAGTTCGATCCGTCTAGGCTACCCGCACATATTGCAATCATCATGGATGGTAATGGTCGATGGGCCAAGCTTAAGGGATTACCACGGGTTGAAGGCCATGCCCAAGGCATGCAAACGGTCAGAAGCATTGTTGAAGAATGCTCCCGCATTGGCATACACCAACTCACCCTTTTTTGTTTCAGCAGTGAGAACTGGAAAAGGCCTCAGCCTGAACTTGATTTCCTCATGCAACTTCTTGAATGCTATTTGGTCCAAGAAAGGCCCCTTCTTCTAGAAAAGAATATCCGATTCAGCACCATCGGCAGAAAAGAAATGCTGCCTAGTTCTGTTCAGCATGAAATTGATGAAACGATTAGAGTTTGCAGGGATAACACGGGAATGGGGTTATGCTTGGCGATCAATTACGGGGGCAGACAAGAAATCGTTGATGCTGTCCAAAAGATCGCATCACTTATCAAAGATGGTTCCATTTCCGTCAATAGCATTGATGAATCAGTAATTTCTTCTTCGTTAAACACTAGCGGTATGCCCGACCCAGATCTCCTTATTCGCACTGCGGGCGAAATGCGCGTCAGTAATTTTTTACTCTGGCAGATATCTTATGCAGAGATATGGGTCACTGAAAAGCCCTGGCCCGACTTCGATATTGCAACCTTGCATGCCTCCTTGAGTGATTATTCCAAACGGGAAAGGCGATTCGGAGGCCTCAAAAGTTAATGCGATACCTAGCATTTTCTATTAAACTTGTATCTCATTTTTCTGGTATCACGATACCATGAAGAAAAGAATCATCGTTGGTATTTTGCTTGTTGGGGCGATGTCTAGCGCTTTGGTGGCTGACCTTTTTCTTGCGCCTTGGTATCCTTTTTTACTGCTCATTTGTGTTAGCGGTGGCTTTTTAGCTACTAAAGAATTACTTGAACTCTTCAAAAGCCATGATCTCACCCCTAGTAAAAATCTTCTCATGCTGGCAGTTTCTGCAATTCTTATTTCAAACTGGATCCCGCACTCTAATTTGCTTCCTTCTGCATATCATTCTTGGCAGATAACCGGAGGCATTGCAATTGCGTTTTACTTCCTCCTTATCTTAATAGAAATGTTTAAATTCCGCTCCCCTGGCGTTAGTACCAATAATCTTTCTCTTTCTGCTTTTATTATTGTTTATCTAGGCCTTTTACCTAGCTTCTTAATCCAACTCCGATGGATAGGATCCGAGATTAACCCCTACATTGGTCTTTATTGCCTAGGCATTACCATTACTGTAACCAAGTGTTGCGATATTGGGGCTTACTTCACAGGTAAGCTTTTCGGCAGGCATCTGATGACCCCCTTGCTAAGCCCCAAGAAAACGTGGGAAGGGTTTATTGGTGGCATTTTATTCTCTGCTGGGATCGCTTTTTTATGGACTAAAATTTTCCCAAATACACCTCTTTGCTGTACCCTTGCATCTATTGCTTTTGGCGTTATCATTGGGTTAGGCGGAGTTTTTGCTGACCTTGTCGAGAGCCTTATTAAACGCGATCTCAGCACCAAAGACGCTTCCCAAGTAATTCCTGGCTTTGGCGGCATTCTTGACCTACTCGATTCTCTTTTATTAATCGGGCCGATTGCCTGGCTTTTTTTCCTTTATTAAATTAGGAACTCTGAATGATAGACTTAGCCATCCCTCTTGATAGCAGAGAAGAATCCGTTCTCCTTTCCGGCAATAGGGATCAATTCCTGAAAGAAATCAGACAGGCCTTGGATATGCAAGTCTTAGGTCGGGGCGATCAACTTCTTTTCAAAGGCACCCAGGAACAAATCGATCAGGCTTCAAGAATTATTTCTCGCATGCGCGAAAGCCTCAGGCATGAGGGAAATCTTTCTTTGGAAGAAGTCCGGACCATCATCGAAGTGGTTCATTCCGGGGGCGACAGAATCAGCCCTGCGCATAACTCCGAAAAGCTCCCCGATTCTGTAGGCAAATTCCTCCGCCCCAGAACCGATGGGCAAGCCATTTATGTCAAAGCCATGCTTGACAATGATCTTACGGTTTGCGTTGGACCTGCTGGCACAGGCAAAACTTGGCTCGCAGTTGCAATGGCAGTCAGCAATTTAAGGCAGGGGTTGATCAAAAAAATTGTTCTCGTCAGGCCCGCAGTCGAAGCGGGTGAACGACTTGGCTTTCTACCAGGCGATATCGCAGCCAAAGTTAATCCGTATCTACGCCCCCTTTTCGATGCACTTAATGACATGATGGACCCCGATCAAGTTAAACGATATCTCGAAAACGATATCATCGAAATCGCACCTCTTGCTTACATGCGCGGGCGAACCCTCAACCAAGCTGTCATCATCATGGATGAAGCCCAAAACACCACCGTTTCACAAATGAAAATGTTTCTTACTCGAATGGGTTACGGCTCAAAAGTTATCGTAACCGGAGATATAACGCAGGTTGATTTACCCCCTCATACTAAAAGCGGATTAACAGATGCCTTGAACCGTTTGAAAAATATTGATAGAATTAAAATTATACATTTAGGCGAAGCGGATATCGTTCGAAACCCTCTTGTTCAGAAAATCCTGAATGCATATGAAGAGGATAAACGAAAGCATGATGGCGAATAGTGTAGACCTATCACAGAATTTCTTAATCAACCTGAAAGCATGATGCTCCAAGAACCGACCCAAGATAATCAGGATTCACCAACGATCAAAGGCAATTCCTTACCGCCTTTGATTTTTGATTCATTCAAGACCATCGCCCTTGACGACCTTGACAAAATGAAATTGCTTGGCCGGTTTGACTCAAAGTTTGTTTTCCACCGTTCCAAACTTGAATCAATTATTAGCCAAATGGCTTCCGACTACCATGTCCTGAAAATCAAAAACCAGACTGTTTTTCATTACGAAAGTACGTATCTCGACACGGATGATTTCAAGCTTTACTTGATGCACCATAATGGCAAACCCGAAAGAATCAAAGTTCGCTGGCGCAAGTACACCGACATCCAAAAAGTTTTCTTTGAAGTAAAGTGCAAGACCTCCAGAAAGAAAACTGAAAAGATTCGTACCGAAGAACCCGCTGTTCTATCTGAATTGACTCAAGCACAGAGTGAACTCATTGCATCTCTTGGTTACCAAGATTATTGCCTAAAACCAAAAATCACCATTTCCTATGATCGCATCACCATGGTATCCAAGTCTGAAAACATCAAAGTAACAATGGACATGAATATTAGATTTGAAAATATGGTTGAGGCTAAAGATCTTCCACACCTTGTTGTTGCAGAAGTTAAAAGCAGGCGCGTAACTCCAAAATGCCTATTTATTGAAGCCATCAAAAAACTTGGAATCAGGCAAGGCTCATTTAGCAAATATGCAACAGGCACCGCAATCCTTGAATTGGTCAAACACAACGCCTTTAAGCCTGAACTCCTATTAATTAAAAAAATAAGCAAGGAAACAAATGGATTTTGAAGAACCCATACTTAGTGCCAACGTCTATTTCGGGGGATCCCGTTTAGCAGAATTCGGATTCCGTTTCGCACTGAACGCACTTGTGATTTTTCTGCTTGTCAGAATCATTTATTACCCTAGACATAGGAACAAAGATTTTCTTTTTTCTTTCTTCCTTTTCAACATCATCAACTTCATAATCTGCTACCTTCTGAGTAGCGCAACCATCAAGATAGGCTTTGCATTCGGCTTATTTGCGATTTTCTCCATCATCCGCTATCGTTCAGTTTCTGTTCCCATCAGGGAAATGGCTTACCTTCTCACAAGCGTCACTATTGGAATATTAAATGCTCTTTCCAATTTAGACACTGGATTACCTGAGTTACTTATTTCCAATGGCGTATTGCTGCTTTTAACTTTTGTGTTAGATCTCAAGGTAACACTGCCTCACGAAAACAGCCAGATGGTCATTTATGAAAAAATTGAATTGATCAAGCCTGAGAACCGGAACCAATTGATTGAAGATTTAAAACTAAGGACAGGACTTCCAATCCACCGAATTGAAATAGGCAGGATCGATTTGATGCGCGACAGCGCTAAGATTCGTATTTTCTACCTTTCTCAAGAAAGCCAATCTTCCTCCTTCGATTCCGATGGGGATGATGATTAACAATTTGGATCATTGTTTTTTACAAAAGAATTAGCAGTAAAGAAACTGCGCGCATATTCGCTGTTCTACTCATGCAAAATTAAGGATTAGAATTAAATCTATTTCGTCTCCAATGCTGGAACTTTTTTAGGTGCAAAGAAAGAATAGATCACAGGAAGAATAAAAAGGGTAAGTGCGCTGCTACTTATTACGCCACCAATCACAACGCTTGCTAGGGGTCGTTGAACCTCTGCCCCTACCCCATCGCTAAAAGCCATTGGAATAAAGCCAAATCCTGCAACTAATGCAGTCATAAGCACTGCTCGAAGGCGGGTAACACCAGCGTTTTCAATAGCCAGCAAAAGCGCCATCCCTTCCGCCCTTAGCTGCCTGATAAAAGTAACCAGCAGCATACCATTAAGGACCCCAAGCCCAAAAAGGGCGATAAATCCAACTGCAGCGGATATGGAAAAAGGCATCTGCCTAAACCAAAGTGCCGCGACGCCTCCTATGCATGCCAGGGGCACTGATGTGAAAACAATCATGGTATCGATCATATTTCTATAGGTGAGATAAAGAAGAAAGATAATCATCAAGAGTGAAATGGGAACGATGACCGCTAGTCTGGATTTGGCAGCAGCGAGTTGTTCGAATTGCCCGCCCCATTCAACCCTGTATCTGCTTGTTGGAAAACTCACTTTGGTTTTAATTTGCTTCTGAGCTTCATTAACAAAGCTTCCGACATCACGGTTTCGAACATTGCACTGAATGGTTATTCTGCGCTGCCCCCACTCTCTAGATATTCTTGAAGGTCCGCGAATTTCTTGGATGTCTGCAATTCCTGCAAGAGGGATTTTTTCACCACTCGCACTTGTCACGATTAATGCCCCCACAGCTTCTGGTCTAGATCTGAGATTATCAGGGAACTTTGCAACCAAAGGAAAACGTTGTTCCCCCTCGAGAATTTCGCCCAAAGGCTGACTGCCCAAGGTTTCAATATGTTGCAGCACATTTTTGGCAGCAAGACCATGAATCGCAAGTTGTTCCTGCTTCAATTTAATCTGCAACACAGGTTGCCCACTCACGGGCTCTACAAGTATATCTTCAGCACCTTGGATGTTTTTTAATATTTGTTCAACCTGTTCTGCCTTCTTCTTCAACACCTCGAAATCATCACCAAATATTTTAACAGCAACATCCGCACGAACTCCGGAAATCATTTCATTCACCCGCTGCTCAATGGGCTGGGTAAACGAATATTCCTGGCCAATCAAGGGCTTTATTAATCCATCAACAAGGCCTATTAGTTCTTCCTGTGTCTTGGCTTTGGTCCATTTCTCTCGGGGATTGAGCGTAATAAAAAAATCGGTTTCTTCAGGGCCCATCGGGTCGGTTGCAACTTCAGGCGAGCCCAGTCGGCTCCAAACCCTTTTCACTTCATCAGGGAAGGCTGCAAGAACCATTTTTTCTAACTTGGTGTTGTAACGCACTGCTTCTTGGATACTTGTGCCAACAGGCCTAAAAATATTGATTACAATCGCACCCTCCGAAAGTTTCGGAATAAACTCCGATCCAAGCGATCTGGCCATCATTACTGCCACCAAACTTACACACACCACAATTAGAATTGCAGCAATGCGGAATCTCAAAACCAACTTCAATAATGGCCTATAGATCCAAACCGCAATCCGCACAACTATAGGGTCCGAATGGCTCATTTTCTTGGGCAAAAGTAGCGAGGCAAGTGCGGGGATAAGAGTGAGCGACAAAATCAAGGAGCCAACAAGCGCAAAAACAACAGTGAGGGCCATTGGCCTGAACAACTTTCCTTCAACGCCCTCGAGTGTCAAAATTGGAAGATAAACAATGATAATAATTAGCTCACCAAAAAGGGTGGGCATTCGCACTTCCATTGCAGCTTCGTAAATAAGTTCGAGTCGGTTGCGTTTTTCTGCGCCCTCCTCGCCCATCCTGCTCATAAGGTGCTCTACCAAAACCACAGAACTATCTACAACCATCCCAAAATCGATTGCACCCAAGCTTAATAAACTGCCTGCGATCCCAAACGCCATCATTCCATTGAATGCAAAAAACATCGAAAAAGGAATTGCAGTTGCAACAACAATTCCCGCCCTCAGGTTCCCCAAAAAAATGAAAAGAATGGCAATTACCAGAAGGCCACCTTCAAACAAATTCCCTCTTACCGTACCGATCACTTTGTCCACCAACTCGGTGCGGTCATAAGCAATATCCATTTTGATATCTTTGGGAAGGCTGGCCTTAATTGTTTCATATTTATCTTTAAGACGGTGGGTAACAGCATTGCTGCTTTCCCCGATCAGCATGAAACCCAGCCCCATTACGCTTTCACCTTTTCCCATGTAACTAATCGCACCCAACCTACTCTCATTTCCAACCATTACTACAGCAACGTCAGAAACATGTATCGGGATGTCTTTCTTGATACCCACCACGATATTGCGTATTTCATCCAAGGTTGTAGTTCGAGCAATTCCCTGAATGATCAGAGTTTCCGTACCCCGGTTAATGTTGCTTCCCCCAGCATTCATGTTGGTGGCCTTGATGGCGTCAACCACTTGCTCAAAAGAAATGTCGTAAGTAATCAGCCTATCAGGATCAATGCGTATCTGGTATTGTTTTTTTTCGCCACCCCACGCGTTGATTTCTGCAACTCCAGGGACTTTCCGGAGGCTGGGCTTTACTACCCAATCAAAAAAAGTTCGCACATC
>CAJCCR010000409.1 GCA_903960945.1 uncultured Planctomycetaceae bacterium | reverse complement strand
AGTTTATCCCAAGCTTGTAGTGCGTTTGCATGATCGCCCATGGCCCAATAGTTCGCACCCAATTCATTTTGAACTGTATCAACGCGTAATTGGTCTTTAATGGTATTTAGTAGCGTTGATGCTTGGTCATGCCTTCCAGCAAGCCTGCAGATGCCTACGCTGATGAGTTGTTTTTGCAGGTTCCCTTTAGACCATCCTTCGAGTTCGGGCAAAGGTAGCAGAGTTTGCCAGCCTGTTTCTTCACGAATGAAATTGGAAAGTTCGATGGGGTTTCTTACTGCTTGAGGGAAGTGCCCGCTGGCAAAAGGAATTCCGAAAAGCGCAGGTAGGCTAAAGAGCAGCGATTGCCAACCGGGGGGTGCGGATATATTCGCAATGGCTCCCTTGGTATTTTTAAGGGTAGGGAAAATACTATCTTTCCATGCAGGTATTGGATCTATTCCAACATCGGATAGGGTGCCATGCGGGATGGCTGTTTCCAAGTTTGAAGGCGCGCCCAATCCTTGTTCAAAAAGATTGATTTGTTGCTTTAAATGCGAGGTAAATAATTCGCCTAAAGCTTTGTTTGCCAATGGTTTGCTGCTGTTGTTCATGTTTCTAAAGTACTCAAAAGTTCTTAATGGTTACATCTTAAGAACGGCAATAACCATATTACTTGCGATTTAACCTCGAAGCCCGGCTTGTTTTAACAGTTTACTCGTGCTTTGGTAGGCCTCTAGTACCCACTCATAAATCTTTTCAGGTTCGGGGGAATACTCCAATTCAATGCTGATCGCACCCGGAACATTCAACTTCTTGATTTCTTCCAGATATGGCGGAAAATCTACCACGCCTTTGCCGGGGGGTAGGTCGCCATGCACTTTACCATCGCAATCGCTGATATGAACATGGATGGCTTTGCCTTTAAGCTTTTTTAATTCAGAAGCGGGGGTATTAGAAAGGAGTAGGTGAGAAACATCGATGTTGGCTTTTACAGCGGGATGGTTGACTTCATCAAGAAAGCGAACCATGCTTTCTACATTATTAACGAGGGAAAGTTTGAAGGGTTCGAGCTCGATAGCAATTTGTAGGCCTAGGCCTTGGGCGTACTTACCAAGTTCGCGGGTGTTATGAACTGCGGTGTTCCATTGCTCTTGAGGTGGGATGACTTGTTTTTCCCAGATGTATTCTCCGAGGACGAGCAAAAGGTTTTTGGCATCGAATTCGTAACACATATCTAGATATTTATTGCAGCGATCCATGTGGAAGCGTTGCACACTTGGGTTAAAATCGATCAAACCTGTTGCAACGCAAGCCACGCTGATGATGGGCAGGCCGGCTTTTTCGCATTCGGTGCGAATGAGCCTGCGTTCTTTGGCATCGGTATCGAGTGGGTCTGCAAAAATATCAATGCAATCGAACCCGATTTCCTTGGTTTTTTGGATGCCGTACGAAGTGGCTTTTCCTGCCTGCGCCCAAGCTGAGTTGATTAATCCAAGTTGCATGATGTAGATACGCTCTTATTTAAGGGAGTCATAATAAATCCAAGGATTAAACATAACATGAAGGGTTAAATGAGGCTATGGGTTAAAATGGATAATGGCTTTGCAAAAGCAGTGTCCTTTTGGTTATAAAAGGGCTTGGTCGATGCTGAGTTATTCATGGAGATGTTGATTGTTTGGAATTGATGTACAGGCACTGCAGGCGTTTGCCTTTTTTTTCGGGATGTTTATTGCATCTGGATTGGGTGCGCCCATTCCTGAAGAAGTTGCAATTGTTTGCGCAGGATTATGGACTGCCCATCACCCCGAATATGGTTTGGCACGCTGGTTGATGCTTCCTACCTGCATCTTTGCGGTGGTTCTAAGTGATAGTATTTTATACATAGCCGGTCGGTTCTATGGGAAAAGGCTGTTTAATCTTCCTTGGATGTTGCGTTGGGTGCCCAAGGAAACGCAAGGGCGCATTCTCGATAACTTTGAAAAGTATGGTGTGAATATTCTTTTGTTTGGCAGGTTGGTACCCGGGGTGAGGATGCCTTTGTTTCTTACAGCGGGGTTGCTTAGGTTGAGTGTTACCAGATTTGTGATAGCAGATGGATTGGGAGCGGGGGTTGGTAATACCTTTTTTTTCCTGCTTGCATTCTGGTTTGGAGAAAAGTTTCAGGAAGTGTTGGAAAATGCAGAAGGCGCTTTAATGAAGTTGGGCCCCATCATTATTTTGGTTGGGCTGATTGCACTTGCAGTTTATTTGCTTTATAGGTTCTTGCGTAATCCTGTTTCCGAGGGCGACCCAGAAGAAGTGCCTATCATTGGCCATCAGGTAGCAAGCCATATCCCACACACCGATAAAAAACCTTCAGTTGAGAATGTGTTGGTTCCATCTGAACAAGCCCTTCCTCCGGGCAAAATAGATAACCCAGCTTAGAACGAATCACTTTCCATTTGAAATAGTGCTATTTGAAATACCATCGAGCCGAAGCCCTTTCAAATAGGCTTGGTGTTCTTTTTCGAATTCCTGAATGGGTTTGCCTGTGAGTTTTTCAAAACAATCGATGGGGTTTCCTCCATTTTTAAGCGCCTTGGCGTAATCATCGAGAACTTGCTTACCCAAAACTTTTTGTTTGAATGCCAGATTGAATGCCAGTGCCCAACTTGCAAAATACATGCGTTGAGAAGTTTCTTTTTCGGAGGGGTGATAAACAAGAAACAGGGCGGGTTGCGAGGTGAGTAGATCTTTGATTGTGGGAAGGTTATTTTGATTCAGCGCTAGTTTGACAGATTCTAATCTGGTTTTGTCTGCATGTCCGATTCGAAGCTCGCCTATTTCAAAAACTGCTGCTTCAAATATTTGTGCCAGCCCTTCATTTAGCCAAAGAGGTATTTCGCCTTCTCTAGGGTCGACAACAGCGCAGGAAAGATAAGCGTGAAAAGCTTCATGGTAAAGCCTTTCGAAAAGTCTTTTACGTTCCTTCTGGATCATTTCCAGATTGCCATCATCTGCCTGTTTGATTTTCTTACGGCTATCGAGAATAGAGGCAGTAAGATCCGGTGGGATTTTATTTTTATAAAGTAGCTTCAAATCGTTTTCTCGTTTTAGAAGATCCTGCATTTGTTTCGCATGAAAGGAGCTTATCTCTTCTTGGGAAGTGCTAACCCTATCGAGGTCGCTGCCACAAATAATCTGATTTTTGCTGAGGTCGAAGTAGGCAGGGTTTTTGATATTGATCGCACTCGTTTTCAAAATGGCCTGGTATTCTTCGATAGAATTGGTGAGCAGAATGGTGGTGGGCTTGATATTGATTCTGCGTGGGGGCAGAGTTCTGGCGTAGGCGGAATAAACCTGTTCGAGTTGGATCGCAGCAAGCTGTGCCATTTCTGGGCGGGAGTTGGTCACCAGAGTGAAATATTGGGAACTGTAGGAAAAGGCATTGTCTTTTTTAGAAGCGGGCCAGATTGCTTTTTCTAGTTTCACATATTCGATCGGGTTTTTGCCCGCGATGGATTTCGGATCGAGGGATCGCAGGGTGTTGGCAAGGCGTTCGCGTTCTTTGGCGAGGGAATCTAGCTTAGCTGCAAGCAGGATGCGTTCTGGTTCGGGTAGCCGGTCTATTTTCAGGATGGTTGATTTTTCGAAGTTTTCAGTGAAAACAAGGGTTGGCGAGCCAGGCTTTCTTACAATGCACTTGAAAACTGCCTGATTTGGAGATTCTGAGATTAATAACCCATAGAAGGGCAGGCCGGTTTTTCGATGCAATACCTCAAATTTCCACTCGTCTTCGCCTGCACCGGGCAAATAGGTGGAAAAACCTGTCAGAATTAGCAATAAAATCAAATTCCGGCATAAGGCGTGATTCATAATGTCCAAAGCTACTAGGGCGCTTAAAGTCGCTTAATTATCATAGTAACAACAATAATCTTCCTTGGGGTGCGGATAAATCAAAATCCGGGTGGACAAACATCAATTTCCTCCCTATTTTAGTAGTTCATGAACAAGAGCCCTTAAAAAGGCTCGGCAATGATGCTCACCGGACTCCCGTTCGGGTAAGACAGTTGCTTATTTAGATGGAGAATTAGCAATGCCAATAGGATTACTTGGAACCAAAATCGGTATGACACAGGTCTATAACGATGAAGGTAAAGTTTACCCAGTAACGGTTATCAAGCTTGGGCCCTGCCCCGTGTTACAAGTGCGAGACTTGACACGCGATGGCTATGATGCAGTACAAATTGGATTTGAAGAGAAGCCCCGTAGGAAGGCTACCAAAGCCGAACGTGGCCATATTTCAAGCGACATGGAATCAAACCGCAGGAAGAAAGCCCCCGCTGGAACTCAGTATCCACCTAAGGCAAACTGCGAACCACAAAAGTATATTCGCGAATTCCGCCTTGAAAAGGCCAGTGAAGAACTCACCGTAGGCAAAGTGCTTACCGTGGATGAAATTTTCAAAGATATCAAGTATGTAGATGTGATTGGCACAACCAAAGGTCGTGGTTTTGCTGGTACCATGAAAAAAGACAACTACGCAGGTATGCCTGCAAGTCACGGTGCCAAGAAGGTGCATCGATCAATTGGTGGTACCGGTTCGATGGCAAGTAACCGAGGTAGCGGTCGTCCTAAAAAGGGTCGTCCTATGCCAGGTCGTTACGGTGCCGAGCGAGTAACGGTCCGCAATCTGACGGTAGTTAAGATTGATGTAGAAAATCATCTATTGTTGGTAGAGGGTGGAATTCCCGGTGCTAATGGTGGTTTGGTGATGGTACGTGCGACCAATAAGATCAAGTAATCGGCTTGCCAGTTGACTCTGGAGGTTTATTACGATAGTTTTAAATTGCCTATTTAAGTGGCATGGAAGTGTGGCTTAGGGGAAACCTGAACCCGCTCCTGGATGGTCAGATAGCTCAGCCGGTAGAGCACAGCCCTGAAAAGGCTGGGGTCGTCGGTTCAATCCCGACTCTGACCACACTAAGAAAGCCTGGGTATCTCTTTAAGAAGAGAGCCCGGGCTTTTTTGATTATAATCCCAATAAAGATAGTATCTCTCCCATCTTCCAGAGTTCTTTGTGCATCCTAGCCCCTACTCTTATTAAGGCTTTGCCTATCAAAGACGATGAAACACGGATTCTTTAAAATTAAGCAGGATTTATCTGTAATGGAATTTGTTCAACCCACTTTTCGAAGCGCTTTTTCTAATAGCATCAGAGAAAAAACATTCTGGCTACTGGCTCTGCTTCTGACTCTTGCTTTGTTTCCCAGATTGGGAATTTTAACCATGAGGGGTGAAGAAACCCGCAGGGCCCTTGTTGCTTTTGAAATGCAATACTTTGATGATTACATCACCCCAAGAGAACAAGGCGAACTTTTTCAAAGCAATCCCCCTTTAAGTTCTTGGCTGATGTTGGGAAGCACACTTGCGTTTGGTAATAATGATCCCTTTTCGGTGCGCTTTCCCTCTGCGGTTGCGGTGCTTCTTACCAGCCTTTTGATTTATGCCTACGCTCGTAATTTCTTTTCTTGCGTTGGAGCTTTTGCCAGTGCGCTGGCGTTTGCAACCAATGGCGAAATCATGATCATGAGCCAGAAGGCCGAACCCGAAGCGGTTTATATTTTCTTTTTAAGTGCATCTCTGATGCTTTGGCATTGGGGCTATGAAGGCAAATGGCCTGCAGTTGCAACTTGGATTAGTGCTGGGGTGATGGTGGGGTTTGCCTCGCTTTGCAAAGGGGGCCTGCAACCCTTGGCATACTTTTGTGCCAGCGTTTTTTTCTATCTTTTGTATTCAAGAAACATGCGGTACCTGTTCACCCTACCAATGCTGGTAGGGTTGTCTTGCACTATTGCGGTGGTCGCTGCTTGGATGTTGCCTTACATTTCTCTACATGGCGTTGCAGAGGCTAAAGCCTTGTGGCTGAATGATACTGCTTCACGATTTCATTCTTGGAACATGGTTCACTTTTTCAAACATTTGGGGAGTTACCCTTTTGAGATTTTAGGTTCGATCCTTCCTTGGTCGCTTCTTTTGTTTGCCTACCTACTGCCCTCTTTTCGTAGCAGACTTCAACCTTATAAGCCTGCACTGATGTTTGCATTGTTTGCTTGTGGTTTTGCATTTCTTACGGTCTGGATTCCTCCGGGTGGGCAGACCCGTTACTTTGCAACCCTGTATCCAATGCTTGCTATTTTGATGGGTGCCGTCGCAGAGGTCGCTATTGTTTCATTAGATTCAAAAGGCAAGGCGCCTTGGCTTAGGTTTGCATTCTTGGTAGCTGCAACTTTTATTCTGATTGGGATCGCTATTGCTTTGCTTCCCTTTAAGATTCCAAGGTTTACTTTTGAGCGTTGGACATTGCCTTTGCCTCAAACGATTTTCTATTCGATATCTCTTGTCCTATTGGGTATTTCGATGATGAAGAACCTACAAAAGGTGCAGGGGAATCTTTGTGCCATGGGTTTGGCCCTTGTGATTTTTAATCTTGGGTATTTCATGGATGTTAAAGTTCAGCGAAGTGAAAAAACGGTGGAAGAGATGGCACGCATTAAAAGCCAGCTCCCGCCAGATGTAAATTTGGTGAGCCTTGGAATTACGAACCATAAGTTTACATACTATTACGGAAAGTTTGTTAAGGCACTTCCCGTTGATTCCAGCGGTGAAGGTGTTACTTATTTTTGTTTTGATCCTTGCTTGATTGATGTGGGTAAAATCACTTTCCCTTGGAAGCAGATCGATACTTTTTCTATCACGCGCGATTTTATGGATCAGAAGCGGTATGTGGTATTGGCAAAAAAGCAGTAATCATATCCCCGTTCACTCAACCCTAATTTCATAATTTGTTGGCGAATGCCCACCCTTCCCATTAGTTTAATAGTAGGTAGCTTCTTGCATTAAGGAATTATGATTATGTACCGAAAAATTACTTTAACTCTTCTGTTACCAATCTTTTTAATGCTTGCCGCACCATTGAATGCTGCAGAGAAAAAAAATGTACTGTTCATCATTAGTGATGATCTTAATAATTCTTTGGGGTGCTATGGTCATCCTTTGGCGAAAACTCCCAACCTCGATGCGTTGGCAAAGCGTGGTGTGAAATTCGATAGGGCTTATTGTCAATTTCCATTGTGCAGCCCAAGCAGAACTTCTTTCCTAACAGGGAGAAGGCCCGATATCAACGGAGTGAAAACCAACCCGGGGCCTGCAAGTCTGGGTAAGTTTGGTGGGTCACCACACTTCCGTGAAACTATCCCTAGTACCGTCACCATGCCCGAGTTGTTTAAAAACAATGGGTACTCGGTTGCCCGGGTGGGAAAGCTTTACCATTACAATGTGCCCAATGGCATAGGCACTAGCGGCCTCGATGATCCCCAATCTTGGGAAAAAGTTGTCAACCCAAAAGGTCGTGACAAAGATGATGAGCCCCAGATCTTTACCCTTACCAAAGGCCAGTTTGGAGCTACCCTAAGTTGGCTTGCTGCAGAGGGAAAAGATGAAGAACAAACCGATGGCATAGGCGCAACCGAAGCAATCAAACTAATGAACCAGATGAAGGAAAAACCCTTCTTCCTTGCGGTGGGCCTTTATCGTCCACATACGCCCTATGTTGCACCCAAGAAATATTTCGAGCTTTACCCACTCGATAAAATCACCCTTCCAGTGGTGGATGCCAACCATAAGAAGGGTGTTCCTGCTGCAGCTTTTCTCAGCTTCAAAAAAGATGAAGAACAGCTTACGGATGACTTGCGCAAAAAAGCCACTCAGGCCTATCTTGCGAGCATTAGTTTTATGGATGCGCAGGTTGGTAGAATCATCAATGAACTCGATCGCCTTAAACTTGCTGATGATACCCTTATCGTTTTTACTTCCGATCATGGCTATCACATGGGTGAACATGGTTTATGGCAAAAGCGAAGTATTTTCGAAGAGTCTGCCCGTGTTCCCTTCATCATGGTTGCGCCCAAGTCTAAAACCACAAATGTGAGTTCCCCACGCACAGTGGAAATGCTTGATATTTATCCCACCGTGGCTGATCTTTGTGGGCTAAAGTATCCTGATTACCTCGATGGTAAAAGCCTTACTCCTTTGCTTGAAGATCCTAAAGCGCAGTGGAACCGCCCTGCAATCACTCAAACAGTGTTGGGTAAAAATATTAATGGGTATACCATTCGAAGCGAACGCTATCGCTACACCGAATGGAATAAGGGCAAAGACGGTGTTCAACTTTACGATCATGATGCAGACCCGAAAGAGTTGAAAAACTTGGCTAATGACCCTGCGCACCAAGGTACGGTTTCAGAGCTTTCCAAGCTTATGAGCCAGCGCTTGGGTAAATAAGCAGCGCAATTTTTCATATTCTAGCAATAGGTTTTATTTGTAATCAGGCTT
>CAJCCR010000408.1 GCA_903960945.1 uncultured Planctomycetaceae bacterium | reverse complement strand
TTCGACTACAGGAAGCCTGCCGATCTCACCTCCAAAATGAACTAAGGTGGTGTCTAAAAGTCCGCGCTGTTTCAAGTCCATTACCAAGGCTGCAGCAGGTTGATCCGTTTTTCTGCAAATGCTTGAAAGGCCTTTTTTGAGGGTATTATGATTGTCCCAAGGTTGCCCATTTAAGAATAATTGAACAAACCTAACGCCTCGTTCCACCAACCTTCTTGCTATCAGGCATCGTGTGCCATAGGAACGCGTTTCAGCATCATCCAATCCGTAAAGTTGGCGAATGTGTTTTGGTTCAGAAGAAAGGTCAAACGCTTCTCTGGCTGAATCTTGCATGGATGCAGCTAGTTCGTAACTTGAGATCCGGCTTTCGAGTTCAGCTTCGCCAGGATGTAGCAAGCTGTGATTTTTGTTGAGTTGGTTAAGAAGAGCAAGGTTTCGTTGTTGGGAAATACCCTGCACCTCTTTGGGCGGTTCAAGATTAAGAATTCTAGGTTCTCTCGGTCTTAGAACGGTTCCCTGATAATAGGCAGGCATAAATCCACTAGACCAGTTGTTGGTTCCATCAACAGGTAACCCGCCCTCATCGGAAAGCACCATATAGGAAGGAAGATTTTTCGATTCATTGCCCAAAGCATAGGTGAGCCAACTACCCATGGTTGGGCGGCCCAGCACCCCAGCAATTCCGCCGTGGAAAAAGCGGATCGAAACCTCGTGGCCATTATGGCCTGTGTGCATGGATCGGATTACGCAAATATCATCAGCGATCATGCCGGTATGTGGCAGGAGTTCGGAAAGTTCAGTACCAGATTGGCCATGCTTTGAGAATTTGAATGGGCTGGCCATAAGTTTTTTGTTGGCCCTACCCACGAAACTGTAAGCGATATTGCCTGCATATTCTTTGCCATGATTTTTTTGTAACTCGGGCTTGGGGTCGAATAGATCAACATGAGAGGGGCCACCATGCATAAACATGGAAATCATCGCTTTGGCGCGGGGTTGGAAGTGGGGCTCTCTGGAAGCCATGCCCAGGGGGAAATTTTCGCCTGGTTTAGATGGCCCATCCGCAGCGAGTAATCCTTCGCGTGCAAGCATATCGGATAGTGCGACACCGCCTATCCCGCCCGCTAATTGAAACATTGCTTTTCTTCGAGTGATCATAAAATTATTCCAGGTAAATGAATTCGTTGGATGCCAGTAGTTGCTGGCAAAGGTCGGTCCAAGCCATTTGATTTGGGTCTTTGCTTTTGGTTGCGGTATAAGTCGCTTTGCTTTCAGTAAGAAAGTTTGCTGCCAGAGTTAGTTCTTTTGCATTGGGCGAGCGCTGGTAGACGATTTTCCAAGCATGGATGATAAGTGCGTTAGTCTCGTTGGTTTGGTTCTTTAATATTAAAGTTGCAAGATGGTTTGATTCACTGCGGATGAATTCGCTGTTCATAAGTGCCAGCGCTTGGGGTGTGCCTGCAGATGGCGTTCGCTTATCGCAGTTGGGGGAAAGGCTTGGGCCATCGAATGTTAAAAGGAATGCAGATGGTTTGTGCCTGCGAACCTGCATGTAAATGGTTTTCCGTGGCGACTCATCAGGGTAATGCATGACACCTGCGATATCTTCTTTGAGAGGGATAGCTGCGCCATACAAAGTGGAGTCCAGCCTGTTGTTCACTTTAAGTATGGAATCCCTGATGCTCTCGGCTTCCAATCTTCGAAGAGGAAATCTGCCATAGAGTTGGTTGCTGATATCAACAGCATCTTGTTCTGGGCGATGAGCCGAGCTTTGGCGATAGGTTGCAGATGTCATGATCAGTTTGTGGAAAGCTTTGAGGCTCCAGTTGTTTTTGGGTAGTTGTAAAGCGAGCCAGTCAAGTAATTCGGGTTGTGATGGGGCAGTTCCAAGTTTTCCAAACTCGCCTGGAGTGTCAACGATTCCCTGCCCAAAATGATAAACCCAAATGCGGTTTGCCATCGTTCTGTTGAATTGAGGATGCTTGCCCGAGGTGAGATGCTGGGCAAACGCCAGCCTTCTCCCAGAGCTTTCGCCTTTATTGTTGGTGGGGCAATCCCAGGGTTTTGGTTCATGAACCGTGGCTATTGATAAATCACCCGGAATGATTTCCTGCAAAGGTTGGCGGTAATCGCCCCGATGAAAAAGTTTGGTGGCAGGAATCTTACTAGGCACTTCCGACATAATTGCGTAGAAGTCTTCCTTGGGTTTTTCCGCACGCTTGGCATCGATGATTGCTTGCGCCTTCTTTAATTCAGCCATGGCTTTGGGGTCGTATTGTTCAATGATGCCAGCCCGGACATTGATCTTCGGATATTTTTCGAATAGTTTTTTTTGTTCTGATGTGCGTTTTGCTTCTGGTGTTTCAAAAGCTTTTCTTACTGATTCATGCAATTCTGGTGGGATTTTTTGCAGTTCTTTTTCGAAAATCACTTTGATGGTGCTGTTGGTTTCTGCTTGCAGTTTGCTTGCAAGTTCTTGGGCGACCTTTTCAATTTGGGCACTTTTTTCTCTATCAGGTTTGGGCATTAACGCTGCTGTTCGTTCTGCAGGCTTACGCCATTGTGATGGATTGAATGCAGGTTCAAATATTGCACGAAAGCGGAAATAATCCACCTGGCTAATCGGGTCGTATCGATGATCATGGCACTGGGCGCAACCTACCGACAAACCCAACAACCCTGAACTGATGATCTTGATGGATTCGGTGAATGTTTGTTCTGCTTCTGCGATTGCCCCACCACCCGCAGTAATGTCTGGGCCACAACGCAGAAACCCCGTGGCAGCCAAAAGTTCTCTTTGTTGAATCGAAAGTTCGTCCCATGGTTTTGGCGCTAGTTCATCGCCTGCAAGTTGTTCAATGATAAACTGATTGAAAGGTTTGTCGCTGTTAAGTGCGCGAATCACATAGTCACGATATTTGTAAATGTGGGGTCTGAGGGAATCGTTGGGGGAATCCCCCTCGGTATCTGCATAACCTGCAACATCAAGCCAGTGTCTGGCCCATCTTTCGCCATACGCTGGAGATGAAAGTAGTTCATCAACAAGTGTTTCGTAGGCATTTGGTGCAGTGTTTTTCTCGAAGCGTTCTACTTGATCAATAGTAGGAGGCAAACCCGTCAGATCGAGATAAGCCCTGCGAATCAGAGTTCGCTTATCTGCCTCTGGGTTGAACCCTAGTTTTTTTTGTTGAAGCTTTTTCAGGATAAATGCATCAAGGGGAGCAAGTTTTTTTTGATTAAAAGTGATCTCAGGAACCTTTGGTTCTAAAAGGGGTTTATAGAACCAATAATTGCGTTCTTCCTCGGTAATACCAATTCCTGGTGGAAGGCTGTCGGGTTCGGCCCTAAGAGTTGGCGCGCCATTTTTTAGCCATCGCTCAATGAGTGCAATTTTTTCTGGCGGGACCTTTTTTTCGCTTGGGGGCATCTCGCCCGATTTGATTCTTTGTAATAAATTGCTTTGCTCTGGTGCATTTTCTTTTAATGATGATCCGGACTTTCCACCTTTTTGTGCGAATTTCTTCAGTCTTAAATCTAAGCCACCTTTGGGCTTTTCTGTCGCACCATGACAATCAAAACAGTATGCCTTGAAAATTGGCCTGATATCTTCTTCGAAAGTCACCCGTTGCGGAGTTTCTGTTCCTAAGACCATGGCGAAAATAAGAATTTCTAAAGCTGAAAGCATTGGCGTGGTAAACCTAAGGTGGCCTTTAATTAATCTACCTAATTATGTTCATTATGAGCCAAAAGCGCAACCTTTTAAGCTCGCTTTTGCTATTTTCTTTCATGGCCAACCTTTTAACGGTAATCTAATGCAACCTGATTAGTTACGAATTATTTATCGAGGTTTACTATGTTGCAATTTTCTTTCTTGCTGTTACTTGCGCTATCCCCTGTCGGATTTGAATCAGCAAAATTTACAGGTCCATGGGATGTTCCTACCTTACAAAAGGCAAAGGTCGAGCCCTCGTGGGCTGAGGCTAGTAATGGGGTAAAGCAAGTTTATTACCCTGGGGAAAGCTATAAGGGCAAATCTACTAAGATTTTCGCCTATTACGGTAAACCAGAAGGGCAGGGGCCTTTTCCTGCCGTACTTTTGGTGCATGGCGGCGGGGGTAAGGCTTTTCCTGATTGGGTTAAACATTGGAATAAACGTGGCTATTGTGCTTTAGCAATGGATCTTGCAGGAAATGGACCCAATGGAAGGCTGCCTGATGGTGGGCCTGGTCAAGGTGATGAAGAAAAGTTTCAAGATTTCACAGCGGATAATCTTAAAGATATGTGGACTTATCATGCCGTTGCTGCGGTTCTTCGTGGTCATACGATGATCGCTTCATTTCCCGAAGTGGATCGAAATAAAGTTGCGGTTACGGGAATAAGTTGGGGTGGTTATTTAACCTGCATCATCGCCGGGCTGGATGATCGATTGAAAGTTGCAGTTCCTGTTTATGGTTGTGGCTACCTGCACGAAAATAGCGTTTGGAAAGAAAACCGGTTAGATAAAATGGACGCAGCAAGAAGAGAAAAGTGGGTTCATAATTTTGATCCCTCCTCGTACTTACCGGGTGTGACTTGCCCGATCATGTTTATTAACGGGACTAATGATTTTGCCTACCCGCTAGATAGCTATAAAAAGTGCTACGATTTAGTTAAAGAAAAGAAAACACTTTCCATAAAAGTTCGAATGCCTCATGGGCATATCTGGACTTTTAAAGAGGTTGACGCTTTTATTGACAGCCATTTGAAGGCAGGCAAAACTCTTGCTAAAGTTGATGTTTTGGAAATAAAAGATGGCAAAGCTTTTGTTAAGGTTTACCCTACCGCGCCGATTAAAAAAGCCATGCTACATTATGCAACCAATGAAGGCCCTTGGCAAAAACGATTGTGGGAAACTATCCCTGCGACGATTTCAAACGATGTTGTAAGTGCTTCAAATGATGTTGTTAGTGCTAAGCTTCCTGTGGGCAAACCGATTGTTTTTTATATTTCGATAATCGATGAGCGAGATTTTGAAGTTTCTTCAAACCACCTAACCATGCCATTGCCAACAGTTAAATAAATGAGGCAGGAAAACCACTCTGATTCATCTCGAAAATTTTCGTGCACCAGGATTAATAGATGATGTTTCAATTGAAACAGTGTTCTCTGATTGGACTGGGATTGAAAATAGTACAGCAATAGTTAAAGCAGAAATTTGAGATGATTTCCAAGGCTTCGTCTTTTAAATAATAAAGCTCATTTAAAGGTTGGATTTTTTTGCTAATTAAATTGTGGAATAAAAATAGGCCATTCACACTGGTTTTATAAAAGTCAGGCTATAAATCAGACTAAATCAATCCGAACGTTTTTTTAAGTATAAATTAAACCCAGTGCGAATGCCTATATTCATAAATATTATTGTTACTGTTGTTGGTTTTGTTGAATATTAATAATATTCAAATCTTCATCCAACACGCAACTATTTGATTTTTTATTTGTAATGTGTCCTCCTAAATATTTTTCTTTTTTAAATTTTGGAATCATTGAAGCCAAGCAAGCAATTAGTTTTATCTGCATTCTTGGAATAATAAAGGTATCGATCCATAGTTCTTTGATTGTTCCCTCCCGGTTCTTTTTAAACTTTAATCCCTGATAATATTACTCATGCATATTGCGTGCCAATCTTCCGGATGTTTTTGTTTGGAGGCTTTTTTCTTCAGGAATTGTGCTGAAATTATTCTTTTTTTTTGTTTAAGTTGGAAAGTGGTTTTTAAAGTCTTGCTTAAGAAATAGGCGCACTGCATCTAAAGTGTTCATTTTTTTCTTGTTTGAAATCCGTATTAACTAAACAAATACTCCGCCAGCGTTGTTGGGGTTGCCGCTATAGAATGAAAAAAGCAGATCTAAAGCGGGGAAGCTGTAGCCGTTTACTTGGGGGCCGCCTCCAGGCCCAGCACCGGTGAGTAAGTCTGCAATTCCATCTCCATTTCCATCGCTAATTCCCACCCTAGCCCCTCCCCTAAAGTTTTCGTCATAAGCTAAAAATTGGTTTAGCATTGCACCAGTGTAAGGGTCCCAAATTGCTACCACCGACCCGCCTCCTTCCCCTGCGCCTGTTACTACTTCAAATTTTCCATCATTCCCGATATCGCCAACTGCAACAAAAATGCCACCTTTGAAATCTGAAGGATAGGCATACCATTGGCTGATTATTTCAAATGTTTTTCCATTGAACACCTTTACATGCGAACTTCCACCCGGCCCAGCTCCTGTTACTAATTCAGCAAAACCATCCCCATTGATATCAGTTGCTGCGACACTTACTCCGCCATTAAAGTTTTCTTGATAGGCAAAAAAAGATCGCAATACATTTAAGGTTGAGCCATCAAAAATTTTAATGTGTGGGCCGCCTCCACTTCCTGCGCCAACAATAATGTCCATAATTCCATCGAGGTTAACATCAGCTACAGTTACAAAAATACCTCCTCTAAAGACTGGATCAAATGCAAAGAATGTTTGTAATACCGTGCCTGTTTCGGAATCCATTACCATGATTGCTGGCCCGCCCCCCGGCCCCGCAGCTATGATCGTTTCCATTTTTCCATCTTGATTCATGTCTGCCATTGAGATTCGAAGTTCACCTGAAAATCCGGGAAATGGAGTAATTGAATTTATTTGTTTTCCCGTGTCTTGGTCGATTAAATTTACCGTGCTACTTACACCAGCTATAAATGAAGAACTTGATGCAGTCATTATTCGTAGTGGGGTAGGGGCAGGTATAGGCGTTGGGCTAGGTGCAGGCGTTGGGCTGGGTGCAGGGCTAGGCGCAGGACTAGGCGCAGGACTAGGTGCAGGGCTAGGCGCAGGACTAGGCGCAGGACTAGGCGCAGTGGTATCGACCTGGATTGTGAACTGAGCAGCAGCGATGTTATTGTTGCCTGCAGGATCAGTAAAGGTTGCAGCAGCGACATTGAAAGTCGCGGTGGTGGTGCTACTTGCGGTCGGGGTGAAAGTAGCGGTGTAAGAAGTACCAGAACCAGAGAAGCTTGAGAGTGTACCGCCAGTTGCAGTAACATCGCTAAATGCAAAGTCCGCTGAAGTTTCACTGAGCGTAAAGGTTATATTAGCAGTCTCGCCAATCCTCAAAGCAGTTTTATTAGAAGCGATGGTAATGGTGGGTGCAACGGTATCCACGGTGATGGAGATAGTGTTGGAAGCGGTGTTGGTGTTGCCTGCACCATCGGCGAAAGTGCTTGCTGCGACATTGATGGTGGCGGGCGTAGTACTATTTGCAGTTGGGGTGAAAGTAGCAGTATAAGAAGAGCCAGTGCCTGATAGCGTTCCTAATGTTCCTCCCACTACGGTGATATCACTTGCGATAAAGTCAGAAGTTGCTTCACTGAGGGTGAATGTTAAGGTAGCGGTCTCGCCTGACTTCAAAGCAGTTTTATCAGAAGTAATAGCAATCGTAGGTGCAATGGTATCTACGGTGATGGAAATTGTGTTGGAAGCAGTGTTATTGTTGCCTGCGGCATCGGTGAAGGTATTAGCCAAGACATTGATACTAGCAGGTGTAGTACGGTTATTAGTGGGAGTGAAAGTAGCGGTGTAAGAAACACCAGACCCAGCGAAGTTTGAAAGTGTCCCGTTGGTAATGGAAATGTCTGCTTCGATAAATGTAGAAGAAGATTCACTGAGGGTGAAGGTGAGGGTAGCGGTCTC
>CAJCCR010000407.1 GCA_903960945.1 uncultured Planctomycetaceae bacterium | reverse complement strand
TGATTACCCTGATGTAAAAAGAGCAGAGCGCTTTTTAGAAGAAGTTGCACGCTTTGAAAAAGAGGGTGGCATGCCCCAGCTAAGTATTGTTCGACTTCCAAATGATCATACCTATGGCACCAGGCCTGATAAGCCCACCCCTACTGCGATGGTTGCAGAAAACGACCTAGCCATGGGAATGCTGGTAGAGGGCCTTTCGAAGAGTAAGTTCTGGAAAGAGACTGCGATTTTTGTGATTGAAGATGATGCGCAGAATGGATCGGATCATGTGGATGCACATCGCACTATATCGTTGGTGATCAGCCCTTATACGAAGCGCAAATTTGTAGATTCCACCATGTATTCTACCTCAAGTATTTTAAGAACCATGGAACTGATTCTAGGGTTAAAGCCCATGAGCCAGTTTGATGCTGCTGCAACCCCGATGTTTAATTCCTTTCAAGCTGAACCTGATCTGACTCCATTCAAGCATGTTGCAGCAAAAGTTAGCCTGACGGAAAAGAACACCGAGAAATCGTGGGGGGCGAAGCAGTCTCTTGCCTTTGATCTTGATAAAGAAGATGCAGCAGATGATTTACTTTTTAATGAAGTCATCTGGAAATCGGTCAAGGGAGCCAACAGCCCCATGCCCGCACCAGTAAGGGCGGCTTTCTTCCTACCCAAATATGCCACCAAGCCTGCTTCTAAAGATTAAGCTTGATGGACTTTGTTTGTATCTCTAACGCCCATGGAGAATTGCAATGCCTTCCGCCCAGAAGGCCGAGACCAAAGATACTTCCCCAGCTTGGTATTTCACACTCTGGAAAGTTCCATCGGTACCCGCAGCCTTGGCGATAACCCTAGGCTTCTTAATCGATATTGCATATCAACCTCCGTTGCTATTTATGATGGCATTGGCGTTTGGGCTTCTTCTCGCTTGGCTAGTTTGCATCGTTGGGAAGAAGCTAAACCTTGCCCTTATGTATTTGCTGCTGTTCATTGTTTGTTTGGGCGCATTCAGGCACTTTGTCTCTGCCCGCTTAGTTACTTCCGACGATGTTAGGCTCTCTTTGGATGATTCGGTTTCTCTTTGCAAGTTCAAGGGTTATCTGCAGGAAGAACCAAGGTTATGGGTTGGCGAAACCAACAATCCTCTGCGAACTGTTCCTGCTGCCAATCGAAGTTCCGCAATTCTCTATTTGCATGAGATGCAACAAAATGGCGTATGGAACCAGGTAAAGGGTAATTTAAGGATGGTGAGTAATGATACCTTGGCAGAGTTTCATTTAGGGGATACGGTCGAAATAACAGGGCGGGCTAAGTTGATATCGGCGCCCATGAATCCAGGCGAATGGGACTATCGGAGTTTTCTAAACCAACAGGGTATCTTTGGTGAAATCAGGATCAATAATTCTTCAGCGATTCGAATGGTTGAGGAAGGCTCGTGGTTCAACTTTTCTTCTTTATTGTGTTTCATCCGGGCGAGGGCTGCCAACCTTCTTGTCAGCAATCTGTCCACGCCTGAGGGCCCTCTTGCAGAAGCATTGCTTTTGGGCGATAGCCCTTTGTTGCACAACAGCGAGTGGGATAAATTTAAAAATACCGGGGTACTTCATGTGCTAGCAATTAGCGGGCAACACCTTGCAATATTAGGTGGAACTTTGGCATGGTTACTGCGTGCCTTCAGGTTCAAGCCTGCATCCATTGCCTTCATGGTAACTCTTTTTCTTTTGGTTTATGCGTTGCTAACCGGGGGCAGGCCCTCTGCGATGCGTGCTGTCATCATGGTGGGATGCTTTAGTCTGGGAATTATCCTGCGCAGGCCTGCGCCTGCAATTCATACTCTTGCCGGTTCTTGGATCATTCTTGCGTTTGTCCAACCATGGGATTTATTCAGCCCCGGTTGCACTCTTTCATTTCTTGCAACTGCTTGCCTAATCTGGGTGATCCCAAAGTTTTCACAACAGGAAGAAAGTTCGCTCGAGATATTAACACATGAATCCAAACCCTTATGGCGCAGAATGCTTGCTGATTTTTTGAAGGCAACACGCGAACTCTTTTTTGTCTCTGCGATTGTCTGGGTTTTTGTAACTCCCTTGGCAACTGCATTTACTCATGTTGTTTCACCCGTTGCACTTTTAATTGGCCCGCCTCTTATCATCCTGACAACCATTGCGCTTTTAGCAGGATTCATTGGCATTGTTTTGGGAAGTTTTATCAGCCCGATTGCTGTGGTCGCAAGTTGGATTATTTATCCATGCCTTTGGTTGTGTGGCAAACTTGTTGATCTGGCATTGCTGATCCCCATGGGCCATTTTTACCTTCCAGATTTTTCCTCTTGGTTGATTCCACTAGGATATCTCAGTGTTTTTATCTGGCTGAATTGGGCTTATCTATTGCCTAAATATGTCTGGTACTGCGTTGCGATTCTTTGGACTTTTCTTTTTATCTTCCCTATTCGAATACCGCCTAGAGATCTATGCGTAACATTTTTGGCCGTAGGGCATGGCACCTGTGTAGTGATGGAAACCCCAGATGGAAAGGTGTTGGTGTATGATGCCGGATCGATCTCGGGGCCTGAAGTTTCACGGAGGAAAATCGCACCGTTCCTTTGGTCGAAGAAAATTACCACCATCGATAAGTTGTTAATCTCTCACGCAGACCTTGATCATTTCAATGGCTTGCCTTTCTTGTTACAGAGTTTCAATGTTCGTTCGGTAGCAACTACCCCAAGCTTTTCGCAGAAGCCCACGCCTGGTGTTGCTTTGGTCAACCAATTGCTTGGCAATCCCCGTGCGAATCTTGAATTGATTACCAAAGGTAAAAGCTGGAGCTCCGGTGGCGTAGATTTTGAAGTGCTTCACCCACCCCAAGTTGGTCCCTCGGGAAATGAAAACACCCGAAGCATGGTTATAGAAGTGGGCTATAAGGGATTTAAAATGCTTTTGACAGGCGATTTACAAAGCCCTGGTTTAGAAATGGTAATGCAACTTCCTCCAAGGGCGATTGATGTACTGATGGCGCCACACCATGGAAGTACTAAATCTTTACCCTCTGAATTTTTGAGTTGGTGCCAGCCTGCTAGTGTGGTGATAGGCACGCAGGGGGATATTTATCCCTCTACGCCATTGCCTGTAAACTCTTTATCTAATTGGATGTCGACGAGGGGAGAGGGCGCAATAACTTTGCGTTTTCATAAGTCGGGAATCGCAATCGAGACTTTTATGAATGCGAAAAGAGAAGCGTTGGAGGGAGGAATGCTTCATTAACTTTGTTTAAGGGTTTACAAATTCATGTTCGGGGTTTCGTAGTGAAAGCACAGGGCAGGGTGATTTCCGTACCAAAGTTTCAGCAAGGCTGCCTAAAAATAAGTGTGCCAAACCTGTATGTCCGTGAGTTCCAAGGATGATGAGGTCGATGTTTTCATCGGTTGCGAGTGAAATGATTTCATCCAGTGGATTGCCTTCTTGGCAGTGGGAAATCAATTCAATCCCGTGATGCTTGTACGGTTCAAGAAAATCAGCAAGCGATTTGCCCGCAGCAAGTAGCATGGGTTCAATGTTGGAAAGTGCAGCAGATGGATTTATGAATCCCATTTCAGGCAGAAATATTGAAACATCTTGAACCACATGAAGAATATGAAGTTTTGCACCGAATTTACGTGCGAATTCTATCCCATAGCGTACTGCACTTTGGGATTGCTTGCTGAAATCGGTTGGGACCAAAATAGATTTTAAAGTAATCATGGCCCTATCTCCGGGTATTTATTGGAAACATGGGCCAACCATGGCCTACATAATCATTATATACCAACGAATTTGCGAAAACGTGCCCGAAGCAATTTTGTCATCTCGCCAGGCACTCCATCACCTATTTTTCTTCCATCGCATTTTACCACCGAGATTACTTCCGCAGCAGTGCCTGTAAGAAAACATTCATCTGCAATAAAAACATCGTGCCTAGTAATTACAACTTCCTGCACCGTGATTTTTTCCGCCCTTGCAAGATCCATTACGGTATTTCGGGTTATGCCTTCGAGAATACCACATTGGGGTGCGGGAGTTTTTAGTACCCCGTTCTTAACCAGGAAAATATTGTCTGCAGTGCACTCTGCAACTTCGCCCAGATGATTGAGCATGATTGCTTCGGGTACGCCTGCTCTGTTAGCTTCAAGCTTTGCAAGAATGTTGTTCAAATAATTCAGCGATTTGATTCTGGGGTTCAATGCGTTGGGGATATTTCGAATCGTTGCTGCTGTGATGATTTCCATCCCTTTTTCGTACATCTCTTCGGGGTAGATGGAAATATCATCCACGATGATTATGATCTGGGGGTTCGTGGTTTTTCGTGGATCTAGCCCGAGGTTGCCCACCCCTCTCGATACGATAAGCCTTATGTATCCATCTTTTTTTGCGTTCGCTTGTACTGTATCTTTTACCGCTTTGCACATCTCATCGATGCTAAGCGGGATGGTTAAATCAATAGACTTTGCGCTTTCGTAAAGCCTGACAACATGTTCATGCAATTTAAATACAACCGAGTTGTAGATTCGAATGCCTTCGAAAATCCCATCGCCATAAAGAAAGCCATGGTCGTATACAGAAATAACTGCATCAGCTTTTTCAACAAGCTTTCCATTCATGTAAATCTTAGACATTAAAAAACTCCGAAGGATGCCAGAAGATTATTAAATGCCTGCTTGGCGCCTAGTTTCGTCCGGGTGATTTTCATCTTCCGGAAGATTATCAAATGATTCAGGCCTTACCACGCCAAAAGCTTCAGGCTGCAGTTGAAGAGGCACTTCCACATGGCCTGCAACAAGTTTAATAATTCTATGGGTTCCACGGGCAATCTCAAGATTATGGGTGACCATGATGATGGTTACATTGTCGATTTCGTTCAATTCCCGCAGAAGTTGTACGATTTCCCGCCCAGTATCTTCGTCCAAGTTTCCTGTAGGTTCATCTGCAAAAAGAAGCGCAGGGTTACCTATCAAGGCCCTTGCGATTGCTGTTCTCTGCATTTCACCACCCGAAAGTTCTTTGGGTAAATGGTGCATTCGATGGCCCAACCCTACTTTTTCCATCAAAGTGATTGCCCGTTTTCTCGCTACGCTTCCATTACCCAACCATGAAAATACCGAGCTTCGAATCATCAATGGGATCATTACATTTTCGAGTGCAGTCAATTCAGGAAGCAGATGATAAAACTGGAAGATGAAACCAAAATCATGGTTACGAAGGTGGTCTCTTTTGTCTGCGGAGAGGTTATCGATTCTTTTTTCTCGGTAATAGATTTCCCCTGCATCGGGCTTGTCGAGCGAACCCAAGAGATGCATCAGGGTGCTTTTTCCCGAACCTGATGCGCCTACCACGCTTAGAAATTCCCCTTCTGCAACTTCCATATCCACGCCCTTTAGTACTGGCGTACTGATCGCACTCTTGCGATAGATCTTATGCAGATTTCGCGCATACATGAATGTATTTCCAGCCATTAGCTTTTATCCTTAGTTGAAATTATTCATATCGTAGCGCACGCACCGGATGCAGCATCGATGCCCTTAATGCAGGGAGTATGCTGAAAAGAACAGCAATCCCGATCGAGCCCAAATTGACTAGAAACACACTGAACAAATTGATGTCGGTGGGGATCTTGTCGAAATAATAGACATCCCGTGGGAAGATATCTTGGCCCGTCACATTTGCAATAAACTTCTCGATATCGTTGATGTGCACTGTTATTTCCAAGCCTATGATGGTGCCTAATCCCGCACCGACCAATCCCAGTAGAAATCCATAACCAATGAATATAGTCAGGATTCCACCATTCGATGCACCCAACGCTTTTAAGATTCCTATGTCTCTGGTTTTCTCTACCACGATCATCGAGAATATCGCTAAAATTCCAAAGCCTGCCACTGCTATGATTAAAAATAACAGTATGTTCAAAATTCCTTTTTCAACTCGGATTGCTGCAAGAACTGCACCCTGCTTCTGTTCCCAAGTTTGCACTTCCAGGGGCGCATTGGCAAATAACTCCCTCAGCCTTGCAACCACCTTAGGCGCTTTGTTGTAATCCTTCAATTTGATTTGTATGCTCGTCACACGATCTTCCATCGTGCGCAGTTTTTGAAGGTGTTCGATGGGCATGAATACATAGTTCGAATCGTATTCGCTCATCTCCGATTTGAAATAATCAGAAACCACAAAGCGATCAAATACAGGCGACATCTTTGCACCACTGACAGTAGTGATCACAACTTCATCACCCGGTTCCAAGGTTCGAACATCCTTGTTGGGAAGATCTGCAGGCGCATTGCGATCGCGGTAATGGGCGATGGCATAGCCTAAGATCACGCCTTGGGGTTCGTGGGGTTTGCTAGGTGGTGGATCGGGTGGTGGCGGTTCGTTCAGGTTGGGCGCTTCTCTGGGCCCAGGAAAATCTATACCCCTCGATGCCCGCCTGATCATAAACCTTTCACGCGCATTTTCATCCAGATTAAAAGTGGGCTTATCATGATTCTTCGGGTTCACTAGGTGCTCTGCAAACCCACCCACGGCTTTACGGCCTTCGGGTTCTATCCCGATGATTCTTACAGGCCGGGTAAAGGGAACCTCACGAAAGTTGAACTGCAGCATCGCAAATATTTCAAGCGTTGCTGTCATCGCATCGACTTCATTGCTTAGGAACGGGTCGTTTCTTATGAGCGCCATTTTACTGGGTGCATCGGTAAAACCATCGTAATCGTAGGCCTCAAGCACCACGTCCGAAAGCAGGCCATGCAATCTTTCCTTCAGCTTTGTGCTGAATCCGCCCATGACGCTGTTCACAACAATAAGAGTTGCAACCCCCAACATCACGCTGACAATGCATACCATTGCAAGATATCGGGTTCGTAAATATTTCCAGCACAGCAAAAGCTTGTACAAGTACCACCTCAATCCTTGAGAACAATTCAATCCAAGGCTTAATGCCTATTCTTCCTTTGAAGCCACCGCTTCTTCCCGATGCTCGGGCCTTAATAAAGGAAATAGAATCACATCTCGAATGGTTGGAGTGTTCGTAAGCAACATCACCAGCCTATCAATACCAATACCCAACCCGCCTGCGGGGGGCATGCCATACTTCAATGCTTGAACAAAATCGTCGTCCATCTTTGACATTGAATCTTCTTCCTTTAAGCCACCAAGTTGTTGGCGGAAGGTTTCTTCCTGCGTGACTGGGTCGTTCAATTCGGTGTAGGCATTGGCTAGTTCCATGCCACATACATAAAGCTCGAATCGTTCTGCGATTTCTGGGTTGCCTGTTTTTCGTTTGGTCAGTGGGCAGAGCGATGCAGGGTAATCGTAGACGAAAATAGGGCCCATCAAGTTGTGCTCGACTTTCATTTCGAACAGTTCCTGAATGATCACATCTTTATGCTTGCCCTTGGTGTGTAACCCCAACGCAGTCGCCTTTTGGGTGACAGCGTCCGCATCTTCCATAGCAACGCCAACATGCTCTTTGAATAATTCAGAGTAAGTCGCCCTGCGCCAAGGTGCTTTGTAATCAACTTCATGTGTGCCAAAAGGTCGAACAGTTCCTTCGCCAAGATTCTTGATGCATGCAAGTATCAATCCTTCGGTAAGGTCCATCATGGATTGATAATCGCCATAGGATTGGTAGAGTTCAAGCATGGTGAATTCGGGGTTGTGCTTGGGGCTGATGCCTTCATTGCGGAACACTCTGCCGATTTCATACACCTTTTCGATACCGCCCACTAGAAGCCGTTTAAGATGCAGCTCTAAAGCAATGCGAAGGTATAGTTGGAGATCCAAGGTATTGTGGTGGGTGATGAAAGGGCGTGCTGCTGCGCCGCCTGCAATGTTATGCAGCGTGGGTGTTTCCACTTCCCAAAAGCCTGAATCATCAAGATGGCGCCTGATCGTTCGCACCATAAGAATTCGCTCTCGGGTGCGCTTCAAAGTTTCGGGTGTGTAGATTAAATCCAAGTAACGATGGCGTAAACGGAATTCGATATCTTGCATCCCTTGATATTTATCTGGGTGGGGCAGAAGCGATTTACCTAAGAAAGTGATCTTGGTTGCGAAGACTGTCAGCTCGCCTGTTTTTGTTTTGCCATATGAACCATCGATGCCCAGAAGATCGCCTAGGTCGATATGCTTTGCAATATCCCAACCCAGTTCGCCTACTTGTTTCTTGCCTATCATTACTTGTACTTGGCCAGTCCAGTCACGCAGGTCGATGAAGTAAACATTGCCCATGCCCCTGCGTAGGACGATTCTTCCTGCCAGTCTGGTTTGCACTGGGTTTTCTGGATCGACGGGTAACTCGCGTACTTGCGCAATGGGAATATGATTATCGAAGCGCTGGCCCCAAGGGTCGACTCCTAAGGCGGTCAGGGCTTTTACTTTTTCAGTTCGTACGCCTTCAAGGCTTTCAATTGGTTCTGTCACAACAATTCATCCATTTCACTCAAGAACAATGGCAGACAATAGCCTGCGGTTCATGATAATAATGACCTGCCGGTGGGTGGATCATCACACGCCTTGTCGCAAAACCCGATCAGGCCTACACTTTCGACTCCTAAAGCATACCCAGAACTGCTTCAAACGTACTAGATCGATCTTGGAGAAAAGCCTTTTGTGGCTTCTAACCACAATAAAAATCTTCTCAAAACAGCTCCTTGCTTCTAAGCCTATCTTGACTTATCTTGCTGTATTGCTTGTTTTTACGAAAAAAGAGAGGTTCAAATGAAACTTGTAGAATCCACCTGGGAAGATGTCAGCAAACTTGATAAAAACACCCCTGTTGTCATCCCCATTGCTGCAATCGAGCAGCACGGCAGACATTTGCCCGTTTCTGTGGATTCCATGCTATGTGGCGAAGTTATCCGCAGGGTATCTGATACCCTTCATGGCAAAGTTTTGTTTGCGCCCTTAACTTGGTTTGGTAATTCTCATCATCACATGGATTTCGCTGGCACTCTCTCTGCGAACCCTAGGCTTTATCTCGATATGCTTAACAACCTCGCGGATAATTTCATCGATCATGGTTTTAAAAGAATTGTGTTCATCAATGGTCATGGCGGGAATATCTATCCTGGCAAGCAAGCTACCTTTGAACTAAGGCAGAAATATAGGCATCGTTCTGATCTTCTTTTATTGTTTAGCACCTATTGGGATTTAAGCCCTGCTCCACAGGTTGAGCTTAAAGATTTTGTGCAGAAAAAAATGGGGCATGCATGCGAGTGGGAAACTTCGATGATGATGAAGCTTGCTCCCAATCTTGTTAAAGGCAATGTTTTAGACCTTAAGAAAGTGGAGTTTGGATTTGCGTTTGAACCAGCGTATCGGGGTTGGATTACCAAGGATCGCACCGAGCCTGGCCACATTGGCGACCCAAAACATGCCACTGCTGAAAAGGGTGAGATCCTCTTTTCTACTTTTGCAAAAGATGCAGTTACCTTTTTGGAGAAAGTCATCGCTTGGGATGGCAAATCTTGGTTTTAATTGAAAGGGCTGTTGAAACCGCAGTTTGACTTATAATTGGCTATTTTCTTAATTCTTTGGCTTTAGCAAAGTCAGCTTCTGCTTCCATGTTTTTGTCTAATGCTTTATAGGAATCGCCACGATTTATATATGCATCCGCATGCCTTGGGTCCAGTTCAATAGTTTTAGTGAAATCAGCAATGGCTTCGTTCAATTTCTGCTGCTTTGCATACGCAATACCACGGTTGTAATAAGCATCTGCATACTTGGGCGCTAGCTCTATGGATTTGTTGAAATCTGCAATAGCTTCAAGGTATTGTTCCTGTTTGCTAAATCCAAAACCACGGTGGTTGTAGGCATTTATATAGGTAGGGTCTAATTCAATTGCTTTGGTGAAATGAATGATTGCAGAACTCCACTCGCTATTTTTTGAGGCAACATATCCTTTGTGGAATGCTACACCGCTTGCGCCGTTATCTGCTTTATCTTCCCTGCTACATCCGCAAAAGGGTAAAATCAGGAAAATCACAACCAAAGTACCGGTCAATCTGCTCATATTGCACCTAAGGTCAAGTGAAACTAATCAATCTTTAGGGTAGTTTGATTAGAAGTTAAGTCTAGTTGAAACGCAAACTTTTGGACTAATCTGGCTTCAACTTTCCAAAGAATAATGGGTAATTTTATTTGGGGTGAAAGTAATCAAGGAACTAGGACGAGTCTTGGAGAGGTGTTTTTTCCTGCAGCTAGTTCTTCGAAAGCAAAGCGAATATCTGCAAGTGGTTTTGTTTCGACTAAGACTTTGGCTTTGCTTAGATGATGATATTCCACAACTTCTTTAAGGGTGGAAATAGGGCCTACATGCGAGCCCAAAATCCGAATTCCGCGGGTGACCAGTTCAAACCAAGGCAATGACAATTCTTTATTCTTTCCTAAGGCCACTAAAGCAAGCGTGCCACCATTTCTTAACGCCTTCATCGAATCTGTAACTGCTCTAGGGTCTGCAGCAAAAACTGCAGTAGCATCAACCAAAGGTTTGGGATTGAGAGAAAGCCATTCTTCTGGGGAATAAACTTCTGCGCCTAAAAGTTTGGCTTGGGCAATGCGAATTGCAGATGGATCGATTGCAATGATGCGCGTGAAAAACTCTTTAGCATACTGAATTGCAAGATGGCCTACTCCCCCAACACCCATGATTAAGAGTGTTTGGTTTTCATTAGATCGCAACTTTTTGAGGGTTTCAAAAGCGGTAAGTCCTGCACACGCCAAGGGCGCAACTTGGACAGGATCGATATCTTTTGGCAGAGGAAGTATGTAGCGAAAATCTGCAGTAGTATATTCCGCATGTGTGCCTGGGATTACATACCCTGTGTTAAATTGCCTGTCGCAATAATTTTCGTTTCCAGAAGAACAGAACGAACAAGTTCTGCAGGTTCTGCCTACCCATGGGATGAGAACTTTTTGATCGAGGCTAAAGCCTGTAACTTTCGAGCCTAAAGCTTCGATAATACCCACGCCCTCATGGCCTGGAATAAGCGGAAGAATAGGCTTTTTGTCCCATGTGCCGTTGATGGCATGAAGATCGGTATGGCAGATTCCTGATGCGAGGATACGAACCAGAACCTGATTGGGCTTGGGTTCTGGGATGGGCAGATCTTCCAACTGAATGCCTAATGAAAAATCTCTTAATACCGCTGCCCGCATAGTTCGCATGAGCTAGTTTTTCCTTTAAGCGGGTTGCTGTTGGCTGAGGCAATGCAGCGTGCCAAGCCCCAGTACTAGATCCACGCAATGGATACCAACAATCTTACGAGTCGGGAACAATTGGGAAAGCAGGTTTAATGCGACGCGATCGTTTGCATCGTTGAATGTTGGGACTAGCACGATGCCATTAGCAATATAAAAGTTGGCGTAACTTGCGGGCAGGCGTTGGCCTGCAAAAATAACAGGTGCGGGCATGGGAAGTTCGAACACTTGCAGCTTGTTTCCTTGGGCATCGGTCATGGATTTAAGCCTAGCAAGATTATCTTTCAGGGGTTCATGGTTGATATCAGATTTGTTTTCTTCGATCATGGTGATGACTTTTCCGGGTGCGATAAATCTTGCAAGATCATCCACATGCCCATGGGTGTCGTCACCTGCGATGCCATTGCCTAGCCAAAGAACTTTTTTAACACCTAGATAGTTAGCGAAGAAAGTTTCGTAATCTTGTTTGGAGAACCCTGGGTTTCGTTCTTGAGTTTTGGAGAGCAGACATTCTTCGGTGGTGAGAAGAGTGCCTTGGCCATCGACATCGATACTGCCTCCTTCGAGGATGGGCTGGGTGTTGTTATGTTTGGGTTCCCAGAGAGGGCAATTTAGATTGGAAGAGACAAACTTGGGGATATCATCATCGAAATTAAAGTTGTCGTACTTGGCCCAGGCATTGAAGCGTAAATTGAGGATGGTTTTATTGGAGTGTTTGTCTTTGAGGAACAGAGGGCCGTAGTCGCGAATCCAAGAGCGATTGGTGGGTGCGATAATAAAAGTAATATTATCGAGGTTGGCGCCTGCTTCGAAAAGTATATGAGAAGCTGCATCTGCAGAATGCTGGTTTGGAACAATAAGTTTGACCAGTTCGCTAGAGGCAAGATTTTTAATGATTTCGGAATAAACAAAAGGGATGGCGGGGAATTTTCCGGGCCAGTCACTTGGTTCGTGAGGCCAGGAAAGCCAGGTTGCGGCATGATTTTCCCACTCCGCAGGCAATCTAAATCCTAACCCCATAAGCTCTTCGGTTGATTTTCCCATTATGCCTGACTCCTTTAATTTTGATGGTTCTCAAAAAGAATAAAGTTCTTGGGAACATTTAAGTTCGATATTAAGATATTTTCCTATAAACTAATAGATCGTTGGGATTAATTGTTGCAAGGGTTAATTATGTATTTGGATAAGAAGAACGAATTGGCAAAAGCCAGCTTCTCTTTAAATGATGAATTCCGACCTTTTTCTTTGATGGGTAACCGCCATCTTCAGACCTTGTTAGGATCCTTATCGGACAGTTCTCCTCCAGAATTCCCCTCGAAGGAAGTGGTTCTGCCTGTAAGCGATGGCGATTCAATTCTAGTATTAGATAGTAAGCCCGTTTCTTGGGTACCCGGTAAGCCGATTGCGATTTTAGTGCATGGTTTGACTGGAAGCCATAGATCCAGCCATGTGGTACGGGTGGGCGACCGGTTGTATAGGCGGGGTTGCAGGGTGATCCGGATGAATCAGCGTGGTGCTGGCCCTGGTTTGCATCTTGCCCGTTGGTCATATCACGCGGGTCGTTCTGAAGATATCCGCAAGGTGATGGAATACTTTCAAAGTGCGGTAGATCCTTCGCCTTTATTTCTTGTTGGTTTCTCATTGGGTGGGAATCTGATATTAAAAACTGCAGGGGAAAGCGGCGATTTACACGGCCTTGCAGGGGTTGCAGCGATGGCACCCCCCATCAATCTCATGCAGTGTTCCGAATTGATCGGGAAGCAGGAAAACCGGATCTATGAAAAGCATTTTTTATCTTACCTGATGCTGGAAGCAAAAAAGCGCCAACGGTATTTCCCAGAGTTGCCACCGTTGAAATTTCCATCCAACATGTCGATTCGATTGTTTGATGAGCACTACACTGCGCCTAGGGCAGGATACGACTGTGCAGAACATTATTATCAGGAATGCTCATCTGAAAGATTCATCAAAAACATTAATGTTCCAACCTTGATACTTACTTCGCGGGATGATCCATTCATATCTGTTGGTCCGTTTGAAAAGCTGAATGCCCCAGGTTGTGTTTCGATTTCGATTCAAAATCGTGGGGGGCATCTAGGGTTCCTCGGATCCGATGGCAGGGGTGGCATTCGCTGGGGCGAAACAAAACTGATTCAATGGATAGATCAGCATTTGTAAGCGTTGTTTTTAAAGTGGTTTGGGCCCTGCATTACAAACATCCAAAGCAACCTTTCCTGCAAACTTTTTAAAATTCGCTTCAAACAAGCTAGAAAGCTTGCTGGCATTTGCCCGGTAATCTTCATGGTTATGCCAAGCCAGTATAGGATTGAGCATTTCCTTTTCTACTCCGGGGCATAAGGTGGGAACTTCCAGTCCAAAATAAGAATCTTTCGTAAAAGGAATAGAATCGAAGTTCCCGTGCAATACACCCGATAACAATGCCCTAGTTACCTGAATTGGGTAACGGTGCCCCACGCCTGGTTTACCGCCCCTCCAACCAGTGTTAATTAGCCAAACTTTGCAATGATGAGATTGCAACTTCTTTTGCAGTAGCCCTGCATAAACGGAAGAGTGCCTGGGCATGAATGGTGCACCAAAGCAGGAACTGAATGTGGCTGAGGGTTCGGTGACTCCCTGCTCGGTGCCTGCAACCTTGGCGGTGTATCCTGAAAGGAAATGATACATGGCTTGAAATTCGTTAAGCCTGCTAAGTGGCGGAAGAACGCCAAAGGCATCACAGGTTAGGAAAAAGATATTCTTGGGATGCCCGCCCATAGAATCTGGGCAGATATCGCGAACCAAATCGAGAGGGTATGCAGCACGGGTGTTTTCAGTTAAAGAGCCATCAAAGAAATCAGGGACGCGCGTTTTTTCATCGAGTGGAACATTTTCAAGCACCGACCCAAATTGAAGCGCGTTAAAAATATGCGGCTCTGCTTTAGGCGAAAGCTTGATGGTCTTGGCATAGCACCCGCCCTCGAAATTGAAAATTCCCGTATCCGACCACCCATGCTCGTCATCGCCAATGAGAAGGCGATCTGGGTCTGCAGAGAGCGTGGTTTTGCCCGTGCCCGACAAACCAAATAACAATGCGACATCGCCTTCCCTACCCATGGTGGAAGCGCAATGCATCGGAAATACTTGCTGTTCGGGTAGGATGAAATTAAGAAAGCTGAAAACAGCTTTCTTGATCTCTCCAGCGTAGGAACTGCCTGAAATAATCACCAGATTTTTGGTGAGGTCGAGCACAATATTGGTTTTTGCTGCATGCGTATCAACGAGGATGGTTAGATTTTTCCCATTGAAGTTTTTGATTGGTTTACGAAACATGCAGCGGGCGAATAAATTGTGCCATGCTAAATCTGCGATCACCTTTACCCCGATGGCGTGTTTATTATCTGAGCATGCAGAGCCCGACATCATAAATGTTTCTTTTGAAGCAAGCGCTTTTATGGTGGCAGAAAATAACGAATCAAAATCGGTGGGGCTCATGGGCTGATTGATCGTGCCCCATTCAATTGCTGCACTTATTAATGGTTCATCCACCAAATAACGGTCTTTGGGTGATCTTCCTGTGTGGGTTCCTGTTTTTACTGAAAAAGAGCCCCGATCGCTAAGTTGCCCTTCGTTGCGTTGAAGGGCTAGTTCGATAAGGCCTGAAATGCTGTTTAAAGATTTGCAATTTGGTGACTTTACTAGTGTTTCGATCATTTCTTGGTGATTCATTAAAATAAACTCCTTTTATCAAGCGCAGTAAGGTAAAAATAATAATGTGAATAATAAAGTACTAATAGTAATATCACTGTAATTATATTAGGGAAACATGAATTATAAAACCTTTTCTTTATGGGTAGCAGCATAATGCGAGCGCATGTACTTGAATACTTTTTAAAGGGTATATTTCTTGGGCTGGCGATTTATGGCTCTCTTCAAGCTGGAAGGCTCGAAACCCCCACCTATTCAATATTTTTTACATTAAACGGTATAGCATGGGCTGGCTTGTTTGTTGCATTTATCGCAGGGCTGATATCTCAACGAGCCCAGTTAAAAGTCGGACTCAAAAATCCTGCGGCTTTCATTCTTTTTCTCATCCTCGAAAACTCCAGCAAGATATTTGATGGCATATTGCTAGGTACGGCCCTTGGCGTATTTGTTGCTGTTCCTTCAGATTCTAAATTGTTGATTTCCTGCGTGGGGCTGGGTGGAGCTTTGGGCCTTAGCTTCTTCAGCATTCGAAAAGTAAAAGTACCAAACATTCGCCTGGGAATTATTTTTGCTGTCGCAACAGGCTTATGTGCTGCGATTGCTTATTTCCTTGGGGTTACATCTTGGAATGAAAACCCTTTAATTCTCCCACATCCACATTTGTTTTCATTCCAGTTGATCGCCTTTCTTCCTTTGTTTTACATTCTGACTTTTTGTGGCATTGCGGAAGAATCAGAAGTTGAAATTGGTGCTTTCAGCTCGTTACTGGGCATTGCACTTGGTATCCTAACCATGGAACATGTTCCTTTACGAACCTTGGGGTTCCTTGCACCGATAGTTTTATTTTTTGTCTACACCATGCGAATACTACCAGCCTTAAGAATTCTGAAGCATGTTTTTCGAGGCATGAGCTTTGCCAAGCTTGGCCAGCAAAAAAATGCACTAATGGCTTTCAAAAGAGCTTTGCAACTAGATCCGCAAAATAATCTAGCACGCAATAACTATTGGAAGCTTCATGCAGATCTGGATCCTATCAAACTCGAAACCGATCCCGAAACCATGGCCCTGGTTGATTGCGACCTCTGCCTTGACCGTGTCGAATCCCTTTTGATTTCTGGAAAACCCAGTGATGATAAAGTTGCCGAAGCTTTAAGGCTGCTTTCTTTGGTCGAAAAACTCAAGCCTTCGCTTAATGATGGCACTCGTTATTGGAGGGCTGTGCTTGCCTTACATGATAAAAACTTTGTAGGCGCTGCTGCAATCCTAATTAAAAATCTTAATAACTATCATGTTTCGGAAGAGCAATTGGCTGGGAAGTATCTATATGCTTCATGGTCTTTGGCATTGGCAGGGCACCCTGAAATGAAATCCCGGGTTGGCTTTCCCCTGCTTACAGATGCCGCTATCAAAATGAATGCTATTGCTGCTGTTGAAAGGCATATTGCCCATGAAAAGGATGATCAGGCGGCATGGGGCATCAAGCGATTTTTATACACGGACATGACAAGTGCGATCTTCTTTCAAAACCCGCCACGCAGCATGGCAGACTTCGACTTTATGTTTGTTAAAGATCTAGGGCTTGCACTTTTGGAACAACAAAAAGAACTGGTACGGGGTGCTGAGTATTTGGATATTGCTGTAACTGGCCTGCCTCAGCATGCACCGTTTTTAATGGTGCAAGTAGGCAAGGCTTTTGCCCAGCAGGGCCAAGAAGCAGAAGCTGAAAGTTACTTTGAAAAAGCAGTTGCGATGGGACGTAAAAGTGGTCACAAAAACTTGCAGGATCAAGATCGGTTGGCTTATTTCTCGGCATTGAAGTTTCTTGCTGATTCTTACTTACATCGCAAAGATAATGATAAAGCGATTGAATATTATCATTTATTTGCGCAGTTTGAACGCAGTGGTGTTGAAACATTGCGCACGCTTGCAACCCTGCACGAAGAAAAAGGCGAGGCCCTTGCTGCACTTCGTGCAGTCGAACAAGCCCTCATTTATCAACCCGATGAAAAGGATCTTATCGCCCGCAAAGATAGATACCTTTATTCTATCACCGTGGAAGAACTTACTGCAAATAAAGAACTTCTTGCCAAGGGCTTTGATGTTGATTACTGCATGAAACGCGCCAAAGGCATTCTTGAAAGCAAGCTCGATGGCCCTGATTGGATTGATGTTGCAAGACACCTTTCAAACTTGGCTATGGTATTTGCTCCCGAGAGTATTCAGGCCAGAACTTTATATGCCAAGGCACTTCTAAGGCATGGCGATCGTTCTGAAGCGAAAGAAATTCTTGAACATGTGCGCGAGCCAAAGCCAGGGAGTTTTTCGAGCAGTGATGATGAGGATTCCTGGTATGGCTCATGCCAGGTGCTTGGGGATATTTATATGGAGCTTGATGAATTCGAAAAAGCAGTCGCATGTTTTCAGGATTTTAAAAAGAGCCCAAAGAGTGGCGCAAGAACTTGGCTTAAATTGGGCATTGCACTAGAGAAATTGAACGATACGAAAAAGGCCATCGCATGTTATGAGCAGGCTACAGCCTACGAAGGCAATCCCTTTGCCAGAGAAGCACAAGAAGCCCTGTACCGGTTAAAGTAAGGGCTTCTCTTGGAGTTTTGAAAATAAGATTACTTGGATTTCTTGGCAACAGCAGCAGGTTTTTTGCTGGCAGGTTTAGCGTTTTCGGTAGCAAACTGGCATTCCTTTGCAAGAGGGCAAGCAGCGCACTTAGGCTGTTTT
>CAJCCR010000406.1 GCA_903960945.1 uncultured Planctomycetaceae bacterium | reverse complement strand
ATCAAGTTTAGAATTATGATTTACTAAATTTGGAAAGTTATTCTTTAGTTTTATTGTTCTTGTGTTTTCTGGTCTTAAAGTATGATCCGATTCATTTTTAATAAAATATGAAAATTCGATTTCTGGGTATGCTTTAATCAATTGTTTGTAGAAAGATTGGCCACCTCCAATTCCATGAAATATATCAACAATTGTTAATAAGATACGCATTTAAAACTCCAAGGCTTAGGCTACAAGATAATTAATGGGGAAATTCGTTCTGATAAGAAATCCACTACCACCGGTTATTAATATGTTCATGAGAATTCCTTTACAATAATTAATCGGGATATTACCAAAAACTGTGATGTTGTTCGTAACGATTGTCATTTGAATAATGAAATTCAGATGCTTTATTAAAGCCCAGATTGTTTAATAGGTTTTCAAGATTCTTTCTGGCTTTATTGAATGCCCTTCTTTTCGTTAGCATGTTTTCTGCTGAAGTGAATGCTTCGTTATCGTAGCCTTGAAATGCTTCTCGGAGAGAAAAGATATTGTTTTTTAGAACTGATAGCTTGGAAGTGGGGAAATGTTTCTCGATGTATTTTACGACTGACCAAGCGAGTTCAATATCAGTGCTCCAATGTGAGCAGTAAGATTTTCTGTATTTTAGGCAAAATAGTAAAGATTGCTCTACAAACGATTGATCTCTTCCCTGCAACGCATATTCCATTCCTTCGGGCGTTCGGAATAAATACCATGCTCGTAAATCTTCAAGTTCAGCAGTAGGCGAATGCGTAGCCCGTTCTTCAGGATAATTGAAGAATATGCCTAAGGTTATCGGGAGTGTTTTCATTTTGACAAATGGGCCCATGCGATTCTTAAATTCTGTATCGCCTGCTGCACGGAAAGTATCATCGTAATATCCGAAGCGGTCATGAATTGATTTTCGATATAGGGCGCCAACCCATGAAATATAACAGGTTTCAAGATAAATATGGAAAGGGTGAAAATTAGATCTTTCAAAAATCATCACATCATTAAGCCAAGTCCCATTTTTTGAAACATCTGTCATTAAACTGTTGCTTTGAATCCAATCTGTCGAAGAGTCCGAATCTAGTTCCGCACTAAGAATTTCTAGTGCTTCCGGGGTGATCCCTTCATCGACGCCTAGAAACGTTAGGTATTCCCCTTGAGCTAATTGAATTCCCCGGTTCCATGCCTTTTGAATCGTTTCACGGGATTTGGTTCGAACATATATCACTTCGATTTTTAATGAATCAATCAATTTTAAAAATACTTCTCGTTCATTGGTTGGGGATCCGCTATCTACCAGAATAATTTCAGCGGTACCGTTGCATACCATACTTTGTCGTTGCAGATGCTTGAGGAAAAATTCTAGTTTATTTGCAGCGTTATAAAGCGAAACAATGATTGATATTTTTGCCTTGGAGTTTTTTCTGCGGTCATCTTTGTACTCTAAATCTTCGTTAAACTGGGGGGCCTGCAAAAGTTTTTTTCGCTGTTTCTCAAGATATTCTTTTATCCCTTTATGTTTTTGATCAGCGTAGTAAAGAAGTTTTGTAGCATCAGATTCGGCAGCGTAATTATTGGTAGCAAGGACAGAAGTTGCATAATTAAATGCATCGGGTTTGCTAATTTCGCTTAGGCGGAATGATCGGATGTAATAAGTTGCTGCAATAACAGGTTTTTCCAGTACGATTTGCAATGCTGCCATTTTTTCGTAAATGTGTGATTTTCCAAAACGAAGCGCCGTCACTAGATCGTTTAGGTTTTTTAATTTAGCCGTAATATTTGTTTTGCTACATTCGCTGTTAGTAGAAATAGTTTTATAATGTAAAGAAATTTGATTTAACCAGAATAGTCTAGATTTTTTTAATCGATATTTTCGTGCAAGGCGAGGTAAAAAACCAACAATTGATGAAATAGTTTTTTGGTAGCCAGATTCGTTTTTGTTGTTTCTGTGTTTTGCAAGATGTTTTATTTTTTTGATTGTCTGTTGTTTTAATTATAAATGGAGTGTGGTTACCAATTCATTGTTCTGTGCTGAAGGATTTTCGGAGCAGATTTGTAAAAACGATTTTGCGATTTCATCAAACGGAATATCTGTTTCCCGAACCCGCTTTGAAGGTTGCTCGTAAATATCTAAAAGTGATTTTGAGGAAAAAGTACGGGTACTAATTGTTTCGAGGATTTTCGCAATTGCTTTTCTATCTTCATGGTAATTTTCAATCGCATGTTCTAAAACCTTAATGCAAGTTGCCAAATCATCCATGGGAAGAACATGGATTGGCATGGTGGGGAATTCTTTTTTGATAAATCCTACAACACCTGTGTTTTTACCTACAACTACTGGGCAACCCGCAAACAACGATTCTAATGCAACTAGATTAAAAGTGTCATACCGTGAGGGTAGTACAGTTAAATTAGATTGCGTGAAGAATTCCTGCATCGTTGCTTGGGTAACGCTCTCTTTGATTTCGATATTAAGGTTTCGATTTTTAATAAGAATATTTATTACATCTTCCGAGGTAGTTTTGTTTTCTAAAGGGACAGAGGGGCCAATAATTAAAGCTTTTGTAAAAAGATTTTTTGGCAACATCCAAGCAAGATGAGTTAGAAAGTCTGGACCTTTTCTTTTTTCTGTTCTGCCGAAAAATATTATTGATGGCACCTCTGAAGTTTTGATATAAGGTTTTGATTTTTCTGGTTTAAAGAATGTGAATGGATGTAAATAATCTGCTCTTAAATTTGATCGTTTTTCCCATTCTTCAATGTAGAATTCGCTAATTCCATATCGTATATCTGCCCCTAAATATTGTGCTTTCTCAAGAAATTCGATTGAAGAATAATCATGGTTGGAAGTGTCCCAATTAGAGTACAAGGTTTTTGAGATGTTGCCATGCATTGAAAGTGCGATTTTACTAAATTTAACATTGAAATGGTTTAGAAAGAATCTTAAAAAACACCCATTTTGTTCCCAGTCAGGTATATCAATAACATCAAAATTTAATCCTCTAGCGGAATAAGCGATATTTGCCGCATTGGATACTGCAAGCCTTGCATAGGTAGGAACCGAACTAAAATCGAAGGACGGATTTAAAACATGTAAGTTTGGGAATTTGTAATCATAATTTATAGTTTTGGAATTACTTGGTCTGTTTGCTTTATCTGATTCATTTCGGATAAGATAAGAAAATTCTATATTTGGGTTTGCTTTAATCAGTTGTTTGTAAAAAGATTGACCACCACCAACTGAATAGAATATGTCAACTGCTGGCAATAAAACACGCATTCATGCTCCAGAATTTTATGTTGCGAGCTTCTAAAAATTTTCTAGACACTACAGAAATTCATCAAGCGATTACTTTAGTGTCTGAGGTATTATTTCCTTAGCTCAAGTTTTTTTGGCAATAAGATTTTAATTGT
>CAJCCR010000405.1 GCA_903960945.1 uncultured Planctomycetaceae bacterium | reverse complement strand
GGCCTAAACAAAAGGCTAAAAATGTCGTCTTAGATAAATTTTTTGGAAATATTGGCACATTATTCTCCTGTATGAAAAAATTGTTCATACTTAAATTAACCTAAATCATTGCTATTTGGAAACCAAAAACAAATAGTAATACACCTTTTGTTGAAATGAGCAAGGCGCTTAAATTGTGCACTAATTAGTTGATAAAATTACCCGCGAGTTTTTAGAGATGAAAGCCCACCATCGACAACAATAGTTTGGCCAGTAATCCAAGAATTGGCAGGGTCGAGAAGCCATACAACTGCAGAAGCAATGTCGGAAGGTGATCCTATTTTACCAAGTGGGTGCATAGAAACAGATGCTTTCAAGGCATTTTCATTATTGGTTATTGATTTGGTTAAAGGTGTGTTAATTAATCCAGGTGCTACGCAATTAACCCTTATATTTTTAGATGCATAAGTTGCTGCAGCAGACTTTGTCAACCCAATAATACCGGCTTTAGCGCAAGCAATTGCTTCATGATTAGCCAGACCAATCTTAGCGGCAGCGGAGGAAATTAAAACAACCGAACCTCCTCTACCCATCATAGCTTTACACCCACTTCTTATGGTTGCAAACGAAGATGTTAGATTAGATTGAATCACAGAAAAGTATTCTGCTTCAGAGGTAATGTGGGCTGGCTTTAATAAAAGTGACCCACAGCAATTAACAATCCCGTCAACAGCTCCAAAAGTTTTGATTGCAAACTCAATTAAAGAATCAACTTGCGAAAAATCTGATGCATCTAGGTTAAAAAATGGAGTGTTTAATTCGTCAGATAAAGTTTTTAGTTTAGATGGATCTTTGCCAGCTAACAGTAAATTAGCACCATTATCTTTTAAAATCTTAGAAACAACCGTGCCAATACCACCATAAGCACCGATTACTATAAATGTAGAATTACTGAAAGACATAAGGTTTCCTGCATTTTGCTGCAAAAAGGTTTAATATTAAAAAACATTGCTAGGGATTAAAACTTTACGAAGTTTCTCCAGAGCAATAAATTGAATCTGTCTTACACGTTCTTTAGAAAGTTTAAGTAGTTTACCTACTTCTTCCAAACTAGTAAGGGGTTTATCACCTAAACCGAAACGTTCAGAAAGGATCAATTTTTCTCTTTCATCCAGTATATCACAGTCTTTTGAAAAATAGGTATCCAGAACTGCAAGTGAGTTAGTATGGGAAACTGGAACAGAAGAACTGCCAGGAACATCAAAATTGTTACCAAATAAATGATCTAAAGATTCACATTGAACCATTTTCTCTGCGGTATTTTTGTAATTGAGTCTAGATAAAGCACGCATTAAGCAAGTGAAAGCATAGGTGCTGAATCTTATGCCTTTCCAAGGATTAAAAGCAGCGACTGCCTGTATTAGAACAATTGTGCAATTACTAGAATTGTCATCCGCCATAAAACGCATGGGAGTCCATTTATTTACGGCTTTAAAAACCAATTTCCGATTACCTTCAACAACTAAATTTCTCAAATCAAAATACGCATTCTTCCAGAACTTTTTGCGGGAAACATTGAATTCGTTGAAAAAACGAAATCCAGCGTAGTGCATTCTTCTTGATATATCCTTAGTGTAATCTTCAGGCATATACGAATCAGAAAAATCTGCAGAGGGAAAATTAGAAGGATGATACAGTTTTAAAGCTTTACTCGTATTAAAAGATTTATTGTAAATAAATTTAATACCCGACTCTGAGGGTTGGGAAGTATGGTCTTTAATAAGTTTGATAGCCATTTAAACACTCCATCGCAAAAAGGTTCATATCGTTCAATTAACATTACCGGAGTAATTTGGCGGAGTCAACATAATTAAAACGATTTGCACGATTTAACTTTTGGTTGTCGTTATTTTGTTGTAAAATGACGATTAGAACATAGTTATTTGTTTTAAATATTTCAGTGAGTTTAATGATGGATGTAGCTCAATATATCTCAAGCCAACTAGCCGGTAAGATTCTCGGCGTAAGCGTTTCGACAGTTAAGAGGTGGGTAGATGACAAAATTCTACCAGCTGACATAACTCCGGGAGGGCATCGGAAAATTTTAGTAGCTGATTTAATCAGACTTTCACGACAGGGCGTATTGCCCGTTGGAGATTTTTCTAAGTTGCCTTTAATTGAAACCCAACCGAATAATAGCAAATTTCTTCAGATTTCTGCTGATAATTTTTATCAAGCTCTTCGTAATCAAAGTCTACTATCTTGCAATAATATTATTTTATCTGCTTATAAAAACAAAATGCCTATTGAGAAAATTACAGATGAAATTATTCAACCTAGTATGGCTAGAATTGGTGAAGAGTGGGTGAACGGGACCCTCCCAATTTTTTATGAACATTGCGCTACTCAGATTTGCATTTCTACTCTTTTTAAATTGCGTAACTTTATCAACTCAAGAGATAATACTAACGGGCCTATTGCGATTGGGGGCTGTATCACTAATGACCATTATCAATTAAGCAATATGCTGGTAGATATTTTATTGTTTGATCTTGGTTGGAATACAGTAAATATTGGCTCTAATACCCCGATTCAGTCGTTTATTGATGGTATCAATCACTTCAACCCCAGGCTGGTTTGGATGTCTACAACCAATATTTCGAATATTGATGAATTTGTTAAAGACAATCTTTTACTATTTGAAAAAGTCTGTAGCGCGGGTTCTGTGCTAGTAGTTGGTGGGCAAGGGTTAACTCCTGCGATTCGAAAAAAAATAAAGTTTCATTTTTATGGCGATACAATGTGTCATTTGGCTGACTACGCTAGAGGATTATTTCCCCCTGCCGTTTTGCCCCAGCGTGGAAGACCACCTTTACCGGTTTAAATTTGGCTAACGTAAAGCTTCGCCTTAAAGTTGACTCTATTATTGATGACTGTGATAACAACGCATCCCATGATTTTGTTAAGGTGGAAAGTTGGGAAAGCGGTTGAAAATCTATGAGAATGTTTCAGATTATTAATGGTTCATCTAAGATATTTTTCAATAAAGGGTTTTAATAATTTGGTCGAAGCAGCATTGGTTTGTGGGTTGTTTATGGTTTGGGAGGTTAATCTCAAAACCTACTTGTTTAGATTTATTTGGTTTTGATCTTGAAATTTTCAGTTACAATCTTCAAAGACTGAATTTTTAACTTACAAGAGTTGATCCTGTTTCTGTTATTCAAGTAATTGCAGCATAGAACTTAATAGGTGGATTTACGATCATGCATATCATTCTATTTTTTAAAAATATCCTTATCACTCTTTTTGTTGTTTCTATTTGTGGACAATTTATTTACGCCGTTGAAATTGATTTTAATAGACAGATTCGCCCCATTCTTTCTGAGAATTGTTTTCAGTGTCATGGGCCGGATCAGTCCCATCGGAAAGCCAATTATCGTTTGGATACTAAAGAGGGGGTTTTCGCTGTTGGTAAATCAGGTAAGAAAAATATTTTACTACGAGATGCGAAAAATAGTGAATTGGTTCATCGAATTGAAGAAGCAGAAGGTGATGGGTTAATGCCCCCACTAAAGTCAGGTAAAAAACTTAACGCTGATCAAATTAAACTTATCAAACAATGGATCAATGAGGGTGCGAATTATGGAGAGCATTGGGCTTTTGTTGTTCCCAAATCAAGTAGCGTTCCTGATGTTAATAACAGCAAATGGG
>CAJCCR010000404.1 GCA_903960945.1 uncultured Planctomycetaceae bacterium | reverse complement strand
TCTGATTTAGAGTCTTTGATTGCTATAAAGCGATAAAAGCAGGCAGAAGAGGCTTTAATGATTAATCGTTAAAGTCGTTAATATTGCAGAAAAAGCCCAGCTATTAAGTTTTGGGCCATTATTGACGATATTAGTGATTGCTTGAATCAACCCCAAAAGGTAGAATTTTAGCTTATAGGTTTAGGATGTCCCGCCTTATTAAAGATCATGCCTCCCCCGCCTATAAATGGAGATCACACCATGGAACAGAAATTTGAAGGAACTCCGAAATCGGAAATCCGCAGCGATGGCCCTAAGCTTTTGCGTTCTGAAGTTACCAACGACTGGGGTTCTCTTTTGCGTTGGGTAATCACCCAGAACGGCAAAGAGGTTAATGTGCACAATGCCAGGCCCATGTTAAATTACGAACCCAAACTTTCCACCAAGGGTAGTTACGAAGCTGTACTTCAGATGTGGAAGTATGTTGATTACAAAAAAGATGCTCAAGGTGAATTCACCAATAGTAAGTTTGTTGAAGTTTCCAACAAAATAACCTTCAATATTTAGTTCCCCCACCGTATTGCAAAGATAACCCACCAGATAAGAACGGAGCTACACCCATGTTGAATATTGGAAAAGAGCGAGTTCCCTTGTGCGAAGGCCCATCAAGGCGCAGCTTCCTGCAGTTGGGAACAACAGGCATGGCAACGCTTTCATTGCCTACGCTGTTCAAGTTGGAAGCCTTGGGTGCGGTGAAGAATTCAGATGCGAAGATTCGTAACTGTATCACGATTTTTTTAGTTGGTTCGCCTGGTCAGCTCGATACGTGGGATATGAAACCCGATGCGCCCGCTGAAGTAAGAGGCAAATTCAAACCGGTTCAGACGAATGTAAACGGTATACAGATCTGCGAACACTTCCCAATGATGTCCAAGATGATGGACAAAGTTGCTTTGATTAGAAGTTTGCATCATCGCACTGGTGCGACCCACGAAAACGGGCAGCGCTGGATGATGACAGGCCATGATTTTAACGCAGATAGCGTTAAGCCCCACCTTGGTAGTGTTATTTCTAAAGTGTATGGCCAAAAGAGCGAACTGCCTTCCAATGTCGTGCTTCCCGGCCCGATTGGTAATACAGGCGCTGGCCCATTGCATGGCCAGACTTCAGGTTATTTGGGCAGCGCCCATGAACCTTTCTTCCTTAACTCTGATCCTGCAAATAAAGATTTTAAAGTGGGCGATCTTGAAGTAGCGCAAGGGCAGGGTAATAACCGACTCGATGCCCGTAAACAACTTCTTACCCAACTCGATGATATTCAACGCAGAACTGAATCCCGCAGCACTCAGATGCACGACAGTGCATACGAGCGTGCTTTCAGGCTTTTAACTTCGCCCAAGGCGAAGCAAGCTTTTGATCTGAACCAAGAAAACGAAAAGCTGCGTGATCGCTATGGTCGCAACACCTTTGGCCAAAGCTGTCTAATGGCACGCAGAATGGTCGAAAATGGCGTGCGCTTTGTTACGGTCAATCATTTTGATACCGTGTTCAATCTTTCGTGTTGGGATATGCACGCTGATGGCGGCGGCCTTAATAATACCTACCTCGATTACGAAAGGCTTCTTTGCCCTCAGTTCGATATGGCATTCACCGCTCTCCTAGAAGATCTTCAACAAAGGGGATTGCTCGAAGAAACCGTGGTGGCAGTGCTAAGCGAGTTCGGTCGAACCCCAAGGATCAACCCCAAGGGCGGGCGAGATCATTATCCCAATGCTTGGACTAACTTCTTGGCAGGTGGGAATATCCGTGGCGGTCAGGTGATTGGTTCCACCGATAAGATCGGTTCAAGGCCGAACGACTTCCCAGTAGAACCACCGCAAATTCTTGCTTCTATTTATCATGCCATGGGAATTAATTTAGATACCACCATGATGCCCGGGCCAGGCGATAGACCCGTTCGCCTTGTCGAAGCAGAACCAATCCGCCAACTGTTCTCCTGATCATAATTATTTCAATTGCAAGAGGTCCTGTTAAAGATTTAATTGGTAATGAGTGAGAAATGAACAGATTTCTGCAATTAACTTTCAGCTTGTTCTTCGCGGCTTTTATCGCAAATGCCTCTGAACCCTTGGTTCGCACCGTGGATGTAAGAGGATTGCAAGTTGGTGCGGTTACCACTCTGGTTTTCGAGGGCGATGGCTTTGGTAAATCCCCAAAACTATTGCTCCCTTTTAATGTCACCCCTGTTCTTAAACCAGGTTCAACCGAAAAGAAAGCCAGCTTCGATATCACTTTGCCTGCAGATATCGTGCCCGGGTTTTACCAATGCAGCTTGCTTGCAGAAGGTGGCGTCAGCCTGCCTGTACTTTTGGGTATCGATCATCTCATACAAAAACCCTTTGCGGTTTCCATCGATCAACCATTACCCATCGCAATGCATGGCACCATTTCAGGTAGCCAGATTTTAGAAACAAAGTTTCAAGGAACCAAGGGCCAGCAATTGATGGTGGAAGTGGAAGCACAAAAACTTGGTTCTAAACTGCAACCTGTTTTGCATCTTTATAACTCGAAGAAACTACAAGTAGCATGGTCTTGGCCCGTGCCCCATTTGTTTGGCGATACCCGATTAGAAATCACCCTGCCCGAAGATGATACCTACACCATTGCGCTACACGATCTCGAATATGCAGCAGGAGCGCCGGGGTTATTTCGAATGAAAGTGGGCAAGTGGGAGTTTTTTGATCAGGTTATTCCTACTGTGGTTGCAGAAGGTAAGGTAAAAGCTGTCGAGCTGATGGGAAATATGCCTGTCGCTAAGTTGAATATGCCAACCACAAAAGGGGCAGGTTCCGTGGTGCTTCCTTGGCCAACGCAGGGGAAATGGTCTGGGATGCGGCCTTTCGTACAATCTGGATCGTCTAAAGAATATGTAGAAACCCAAGCGCCCCCCATGCAGGAATTAAAGGGCTTACCTTTGATTGTTCATGGCAAGCTTTTGCAACCCAATGAAGAAGATCGTTATTTGTTGGCATGCAGCCCTAAATCAAAACTACGATTCGATGTGTTCGCAGAAAGAATTGGCTCTGCAGTTGATGCAGGGTTGGTGCTGCGAAATGATAAGGGTGTTGAGATCGCCCGATCTGAAGACAGGCCCGGTTCTTCCGACCCGTAGTTGGAATTTACCGTGCCCGATGCCATTACTTCCATTCAAG
>CAJCCR010000403.1 GCA_903960945.1 uncultured Planctomycetaceae bacterium | reverse complement strand
GAAAATAAGATTACTTGGATTTCTTGGCAACAGCAGCAGGTTTTTTGCTGGCAGGTTTAGCGTTTTCGGTAGCAAACTGGCATTCCTTTGCAAGAGGGCAAGCAGCGCAGTTAGGCTGTTTTTCGTGGCAATACTCCATTCCCACGGTGCTAATAAGATCGGTAAATTCAACGCCTTTAGCCTTGGGGATCAGATGTTCCAAGGTGTTGCGAATTTCTACCACTTGTTCTTGAGTCTTTTCAATTAACCCAAGCCTTTTAGATACTCGGAGCGTTGGTGGATCGATTGGGATCGCATGGCCACCTAAAGCCCGTTGGGTTACCCAAGCACCAAGATAATCATTAGAAACCTGATAGCGGGAAAGATGCTTGGTAGCTTGCTTCAAACCCTTTTTGTGCAGGAACTCTAATTCGAAGGAGTAGGTTGTTTCGAATAGCTCTTGAAGAAAACCAATCACCCTGTTGGCCCGGTCGACCGGTCTGGTCATACCTCGGAAACATTCTTCCAGTTCGCGTACTGAGCTTACTCGAAGTTCGTTCCAATCGAAGAATTGGGCGGTAAGTTTTTGATAAACTTCATCGGCCTGCTCTTTGCTCGAACCTTCCCTGCAAATGGAATAAATCACTTGTTCCATTACAGGAAGTTCTTGTTGCTCTTGCGAGACAACTTTTTTGACCTTCGAAAAAAGAACTGTAACAATTTTCTGCTTATTTACTGTAGCCGCCATATCTTTCACAACTCCATGAATGAGTCAGGCGTAAGAGTCAGGAAACCAATTTTCCTGTCTCTCTGTCCGGGATCTATTCTTCCTTGATTACCGCTGATGGATCGCCATCAGAATCCTCTTGATCATCATCATCATCAGTTTCTTCGTCGTCTTCTTCTTTTATTTGATCGGAATCAGCAAGTTTCGAGGGATTAGACAATGCTTCCTGAATAAGTTTGCTGATTTCGAGGCTCTTCTTGATACCTTGATCAAGTACGAAAGTAAGAACCGGTAGAAACCTAGTTTTCATTCTATCAGCCAATTGCGATTGCACAAACCCAGCAGCGCCATTAAGTGCATAAAGAGTTTCTTTTTGGTGTTCTTCATCGCCCATGACTGAGACATAAATTTTTGCATGTTGAAGGTCGCCTGAGACTTCAGCACGTAAAACGGTGACCATGCTGATTCTAGGGTCGCTCATTTTAAATAAAATGGTTTCACTTGCGACTTCGCGTATTACTTCAGCGATTCTAGCAACTCGATGCGTTTTCATTAATTCTCTTTGCTAGTTAGTATATTTCCGTCGTCTGATCCACGAATTCTGCAATAGGATGCAACCGTAAAGCCTGTGCGATCTTTTCCAAACCATTGCGCACATGCTGCGATTCGTTTCCAATCATCCCGATGCCAAGCACGATCATCTGTCGGTTTTCTTGCTCGTCAATCTCTGCAACCGAAACATTGAAACCGTTTTTTAGCTTATCCTTGATGCTGTTGAGAACCTGCCTTTTATCCTTGAGGCTGTGAGATTCCCTAACAATCATCCTGACTTTCATCGCTCCCACATACATGTCATCCATACTGATTCCTTTAGAATCAGGAAAGGGTTCTGAGAACCTGTTCAACCTTGTAGGCTTCAATCACATCATCAACCTTGATGTCATCGTAGTTGAGGATTTTGATACCACATTCGAAGCCTTCACGCACTTCGCGAACATCTTCTTTGAAGCGTTTGAGAGATTCGAGCCCGACATTTTTTTCTGGAGGCGGATAGATCACTACGCCATTCCTGATCAACCTTACTTTAGCAGATCGTTCGATGGTGCCCTGGGTTACATAGCAACCCGCAATAGTACCAACTCTGCTGATTTTAAAGGAATCTCGCACCACAGCCCTGCCAAGATGAATGATGTCTTCGCGTGGTTTAAGTTTACCTTCCAAGGCGTTTCGAACATCTTCTGCAAGCTTGTAGATGATGTTATACTGCCTGACTTGAATGCCCTTTTCTTCTGCAAGTGCCCTGGCCCGATCATCTGGGACCGAGTTAAAACCAACAATAATCGTGTCTTCAGGTGATGCTAGTGCAAGCTGAACATCGCTTTCGGTAATACCACCCACACCTGTATGAAGTACTCGAACCGCAACTTCTTCGTGGGTGAGCTTTTCAAGTTCTTTACGAATGGCTTCGATCGAACCGCGGAAATCTGCTTTTAAGATTACCTTGAGTTCGGTAACTTTGGCGGCAGACAAATTCTCGAGCGTCATGGGTGAGCGCTTGTAAATGCTCGATTCCAAAGCTCGCATTTTTCGCTTCTCTGCTATCTCTCGAGCCTCTGCCAAATCTGAAATCACCACGAAGGTGTCATCGGCGTTAGGCAGTTCATCAAGCCCTGTGATTTTGCACGGTATGCTGGGGCCCGCTTGCGAAATCGGTTTGCCCATATCATCATACATCATGCGAACTCGACCATATCCGGATCCGCAAAGGATGACATCGCCCTTTTTCAAGGTGCCATCTTGTACGATAACGGTCGCAAACACACCTTCGCCTTCGCTAACATTGGCTTCCAAACAAACGCCCTTGGCAGTCTTGTTAGGGTTTGCCTTGAACTCTTCAACTTCTGCAACAAGCGAAATGTTGTCTAGAAGTTCGTTGATGCCTTTGCCTGTTGCTGCACTGGTTTGTACGAATTGAACATCGCCACCCATGGTGTCGGGGATCAAGCCTTGGCCGTATAACTGCTGTTCGGTTTTGCGCAGGTTGGCGTTCGGAAGATCAATCTTGTTGATTGCAACAATGATTTTAACATTGGCAGCCTTGGCATGGCTGATGGCTTCTTCGGTTTGCGGCATGACGCCATCGTCTGCAGCAACCACGATAACTGCAATATCGGTGACATTTGCACCACGGGCACGCATTTTGGTAAAGGCTTCATGGCCTGGGGTATCAAGGAAGGTAATGGGCTTGCCATTATGTTCAACTCGCCAAGCACGGATACACTGGGTGATACCGCCTGCCTCGGAGGCAGCAATTTCGCTTTTGCGAATTTTGTCAAGGAGTGAGGTTTTACCATGATCCACATGGCCCATGATGGTAACGATGGGTGCACGAAGTATTAAATCTTCGGGATCGTTGTCTTTGCTGGAATCGGAAATGATCTTTTCTTCGAGATCTTCCTTGCGCTTGATTTCTAGTTCGCAACCAACTTCCAAGGCAATGGTGGCGGCATAATCAGGTTCTACGATCGAGTTGATGTTCAACCCTGTTGCAAGGCCTGCGCCCATTAGCTTCATGAGCAATTCGCCCGATTTTATACCTAAAGCTTCGGATAATGCCCGTACGGTGATAGGCACTTCAACGGGTACTTTGCCTTTGCGAGGCTGAGGGCCTTTGAGAGTTTTCTGCCTACGGCGTTCGCGGACAATTCTTTGTTGTTCTAATTCATCTTGGTCAAGCAAACCCGAAAGGCTGGTAACTCTTGGTATGGTGACATCGTTCTTTTTGCGAACTTCCCGCTCGCGATGGCGGTCAGATCTGCCTGCAACCCCACCTGGTCGCTTGCTGCCACCTTTGGATTTTCCTTTACCATCGTCATCTTCTTCATCGAAGGGAACAACAATGGGTACTTGAGGTTGTGCAATCGCTGCTTGCTGATTCAGGGCAACCTGACGCTTAATATCTTCAAAGCGTATGGGCCCGCCACCTTTGCCTACTAAGTCTTTGGGAATTTCCCCGATTTTGCGAGGGCCCGTTGGAACGGGAGGGGGCAGTTTCTTTTCTTCAATTGGTCTTGGCTTAATAATGGGCGGCGTAGCGAAATGCGCCCCAGTTGGTCTCTGTGGAGTCCGGGCCTTTAATCTTCGTAAGCCTGGATCACCAGCACCTGGCCTAGGGGCTGCATCCAGATTGCGCATGCGCATGCTTCGAACCGCAGGAACCGAAGCGATTGGTGCATCTTTGACATTCGCAACTTCAGGTATTTCGGTTGCAATTAAAGTTGATTCTGGGGTAGCAATGAGCACTTCGGGTGCGATCACATCTGGTGCGGGTACTTGGGTTGCGATCACATCTGGTGCGGGTGCTTCGATTTTAGCAACGGGTGCTACAGGTACGGCTGTTATTGGGCCTGGTTCGGTAGGAACCTTTGAGGCTTTTGCAGTTGCAGGTTCTTTTTTAACTGCAGCAGGCTTTGCAATCGTGGGTGGCTTAGTAGGGGCAATTACTGTGGGGGCAGTAGGGATTGTTGGAACCGAGGGCGTGGATGATCCAGCAGTCGCAATTCCAGCGGTGTTTAACCCGCCTTTGCTGATGATGGTTTCAACCTGTTCACGTTGGACAGGTTCTAAACTGCTCAGTTGATTTTTTATATCGAATGCCAGCCTGTGACAAAGAGCAATCAAATCTTTGCAATCAACATCCAACTCTTTGGCAAGAACATAGATTCGAATTTTATCTTTTAGCAAGCTTGGCTCCAGTACCTCTTCAAAAAACCCCCGCAAATGCATTCAAACGAATGTCATAATACTATTCTAACGCAATAAAACTGGTTGAAAAGATGAGTTGGTTGATGTTCGTAGAACAAATTCCCCGACCCTTTTTTTCAATCTTTTTGCTCGTCTCTCTATTCCTTAATGCTGGTATCCTCATCCGCAACAACCGTTTCACCCTCAGCAACTGGTGCCGCAGGCTCTACTGTTTCAGCGGGACTATCGGAAAACAAACTATCAAATTCTGATACCTTTGGTTTGGCAACAGCCACCGGCGCAGGAACGGCATCCTCATCGTCATCTTGCGATGCAGCCAATTCTTGCTGGGCTAATTTTTCTTGTTCGACTTGCTCTGCAGCTTCTTCAGCAAAAGCAACCAAGTCTTCAGCCTGCCCTTCGGTTAAGCCGGTCATTTCGGCCAACTGGGCGGGTTCCATGTAAGTGATATCTTCGTAGGAAAGGAAACCTTCTTCAATAAATCCTTCCACCATTTCGGAAGTAACATTAGGCAGCAAGCTAAACCAGCCTTCAGCCTTTTCGATGACAACATTAAGTTCATCATGGGTCATGATATCGATATCCCAGCCCACTAATTTGGAAGCAAGCCTTACATTCTGGCCTCGTCTTCCGATTGCAAGTGAAAGCTGATCATCTTTAACAAGCACAATTGCCCGGCCTAATTTAGGATAAAGGAAGACTTCTTCGACAACAGCAGGTTGCAATGCATAAGGGATAAGAACTTGCAAGGAATCGTTCCAACGAACGATATCAATTCTTTCGCCACCAAGCTCGTCCACAATGTTTTTGATTCTGCTGCCGCGAACCCCAACGCAAGCACCCACGCAGTCGACTTTTGTATCAATGCTGGAAACAGCAACTTTGCTGCGATAACCAGCTTCACGGGAGACGGCTTTGATTTCGATGGTGCGATCGCTGATTTCTGGGATTTCGTTTTCGAACAACCTGCGTACAAAATCAGGATGAGTTCTGGAAAGCACAATTCGAACTCGGTGCCCGACTCTGCGAACTTCAAGAATTACCGCTTTGACTCGTTCACCAACATGGTGGGTTTCGCCGGGGATTTGCTCGCTGCGGGGCAAAAGTGCTTCGACCTTGCCCAAGGAAATGGTTGCAGCACCTTTTTCAAGGCGTGTTACCTGACCTTGCAACTGATCACCCTTTTGCGCATTGTACTCGTTAAAAACCTGTTCGCTTTCAGCTTCTCTAAAGTTTTGAATCATAAGCTGCTTTGCAGATTGTGCAGCTATTCTACCCACTGTTTCGGGTGATAATATTTCATCTTTGTAGCGGGCGCTGATGGTGCCATTTTGCCTATCGATGCTTACATGAATATCTTCTTCTTTGATTTCATCTGGATCAACTTCAGCCATTGGTGGCAAGCCGTTGGCATCGAGAAGGACTTCGACCTTTTCTTTTTTCTTGGCTTTTTTTGGTTTGGCAGCAGCTAGGGTGGTGATTTGCCATTTGGTAATAGCAAGACGCAAAGCTTTTTCAATGCTTGAGAATATCAGCTCACGAGGAATGTTTTTTTCCCTGTTAAGCAAATCAACGCCTCGAATAAGATCCTGGCCATTCATCCTAACTCTCCGCAAAAATCGTTTAAACCGCATATAAAAAAAAAGAGTGGGAATAACCCCACCCGGAAGTAAATGCAGGCCGGTTACCTACATTTTCAGTGAATTAACTTTTTAAGGAGTTATCACTTTTAAAGCCCTGAGAGTTACTCCGGCTTACCGTTTGGTGTGTCAAATGAATACAAAGACGAATCAAGCACTCAAGTACACAAGGTTATTTTCATGGTATTTGGGTCGATAGGCAAGCGTAATCCATGAAAAAAAGCGACATAATTGTTGAAGATTGATAATAAGTCCGGTTTTGAAACTGACAGATGGAGTATGGGAATGCAAAAAACTCTGATGTATTTTGTGGATTTGATAAAACTTCAGCACACGCTTTTCGCTTTGCCTTTTGCGCTTATTTCTGCACTTCTGGCTTGGAAAATGACGGATAGCTTCCATTGGATTCAACTTTTAGGGATTGTTGCTTGCATGGTAACTGCCCGAAGTGCTGCAATGGCCTTTAATCGTTTAATAGACAGTACTTACGATGCAGAAAACCCCAGAACAGCTTTAAGGCATATCCCTGCAGGATTGCTGAAAAAAACTCAGGTTATTGCTTTTGTTCTGCTTACTTCCCTTGCTTTTTTGGCTTCTTGTACCTTGTTTCTGTTCGTAAATAATATCTGGCCTCTAGTCTTTGGCTTGCCTGTTTTGTTGTTCTTGCTCTCTTATTCTTATGCCAAGCGCTTTACTGCTTTTTGCCATTTCTGGCTAGGGCTCGCACTGGCACTCTCGCCTTTAGGCGCCTGGGTCGCAATCCGAGGCATGGCATGGTCTGAATCCCCCATTCCACTCATGTTAACAGGTGCGGTGTTCTTCTGGGTGTCGGGGTTTGACATGCTTTATGCCTGCCAAGATGAAGATTTCGATAAGTCGAAGGGGCTATTTAGTATTCCTGCAAAAATTGGAATCCGCAATACGCTTAGGTTAGCGTTCGTTTGTCATCTTGTGATGTTGGGTTTCTTGCTAGGTTTTTACTGGTTGGCATCGCCTCCACTGGGTGCGATTTATCTAGCAGGCGTTGGGTTTGTTTCTTGCCTAGTGCTATATCAGCATGCCTTGGTGAGCGAAAAAGATCTCTCCAAGGTGAACCAAGCTTTTTTTAATGTCAATGCTGTGATCAGCGTTGGGCTAATGCTAATCGTGCTGCTGCAACTCTACTTGGTCTGATGCAGCAGCGCGTTAAACCTTTTTATGATTGGGCTGTCGCAACTTTGCCTGAGCGCAATGCCTTGTTGGCAAGGTGAGCAGCAGCAGCAGCGTGAACGCCAGCCTCTACGGGGGTGCTTGGATCTTTTCGCGATCGCATAGCACTGACCCAATCTTCGAGGTGGAGTTTTTCGCCATCTGGCTTGTCGTAGAAATCAGCACCGCGCCTGCCTACGCCAAGGATTAGCTCTTCGGCTTTTATTTTCCGGTTCCAATCTGGGATGATTTGGAAGCAGCCCCGATCAACATAAATCGTACCCTCGGTTCCCATGAACTCGATTCTTGCGCCATGCCTAGCATTCGAGAACCCTCCCTCGAAAAACATTTGAATACCGTCTTTGTATTCCATGATTGTTTGAACCATATCAGGAGTTTCCCAGATGCCCTTGGCGTTGACCATGGTGCCGAGGCTGGCAGCAGATATAGGTGATTCGAGGTTCAAAACCCAATGGGCAACATCAACCCAATGAACCATGAGATCGGTAAAGATGCCCCCGCCGAAGTCCCAGAACCAGCGCCAGTTTCTCATTTTGTAATCATCAAAAGGCTGGTCCGCAACATTGCCTAAAAAGGCTTTCCAGTTAACATTCGAGGCATTGGTGGTGGGGTCCCCTTTTTTGACCCGGTCTGAATTTCTGTTCCAGCTCATGTGCACTCGATAGACTTTGCCAATCTTCCCTGCTGCGACAGCTTCCTTTGCTTTTTTGATATGCTCCATGCTGCGCTGCTGGGTTCCGATTTGAACTACTTGTTTGGATTTCCTTACCGCTTGGATAACCTTTTCGCCCTCTTCCAAACTATGAGTCAAAGGCTTTTCTACATAGACATCCTTACCTGCAGCTACCGCATCAATGGTCATGGGAACATGCCAGTGATCAGGCGAGCCTATCAAAACAGCATCGATATTTTTATCTTCGAGAAGTTTGCGGTAATCTGAAAACATTGCGACTTTATCACCAGTCATGGCTTTAGCTTGCGCCAGGGCATCTTGGCGAATATCAGAAATTGCAACGATGCTGGTGTTTGGAATGGTGAGAAGAGATTTCATTAGGGTTCTGCATCTGCCACCGGTTCCTATGCAACCGATGCGAATCGTTTCGGAAGGTGCTGCGTGAAGAATGGTTCCTGCAGCAAGTGTGACGCCCAGAGTTTCAAGTGCGGTTCTGCGTGAGATGTTATTCAACATAATCAAAGTACCTTGAAGGTGATTAGTTATTAAGCAGTTGAGAATTAACTTACACTACCTTAAGCAGGTTGATAAGAGAAAACTTGAAAGGACAAGGATTGGGGAGGGAGCGCCAAAAAAAAATAAAAAGCTCTGCCTCTTGAAGAGAGCAGAGCTTTGGTTGAAAGAGTCGGGGAGACAGGATTCGAACCTGCGACTTCTTGGTCCCAAACCAAGCGCTCTAGCCAAGCTGAGCTACACCCCGTGTATAGATGTTTTACCAATCTTAGGGCAGAATGGAAACCTCGATCTGGAAGGAATATGAAATCAGTTCAAATCTTTACCTGAACAAGCCAGAACTCCCAGTCACGCAAGGGGTTGTAAAGTGCAAAAACCCCCCGGTTTTTTATGGGTTGTCAACCTTTTGAAGTCAAAATAGGAAGAGGCGCAAGTTAAATAAAAAAGGGAGCTATGCGTGTAGCTCCCTTTTTTGAACCCGAAGAATCCTGAGACAGGAGCCTTAGGTTAGCGTTTGAAAAACTCGCAAAGTTTTTCGAATTCGTCATTGTTATCGAAAGGTAAAACAATTTGCCCGCGCTCTTTTGCTTTCACTTTGATCTCGAGGCGCATACCGATCTTCTGGCACAATTCCTCTTCCACTAAGCGAACATGATTAGTTTTGTGATCTGCTTTTTCCTCGCCTAGATCTGCCGTGTAATTCACCGAGGCATCTGAAGGTTCTGTAGGAAGCTGCCTGGTAAGGGATTCGGTGGCATGAACAGAAAGGCCCTTGGCAATGATTTCCTTGCAGATTTGAATCTGTCTGGCTTTATCGGTGACGCCTTTCAAAACCTTGGCATGGCCTGTGGTAATCTGGCAAACCCGAATTGCTTCCTGAACTTCGGTTGCAAGCTCTAGTAATGCAACGAGGTTAGTGATGGTGGTGCGAGCCATTCCTAATCTTTTTGCAAGTTGATCGTGAGTGACTTGATAGCGATCGAGGTATTCTTTAAAGCCCTGTGCTTTTTCAATTGGGTTTAAATCCGACCTATGGATGTTTTCCACGAGTGCGGCTTCAACGACTTCCTGATCATTAAATTCGACGACATGCACAGGAACGGAAACAAGGCCTGCAGCACGGGAAGCCCGAAGCCTTCGCTCGCCTGCAATAAGCTGATATTTCCCATCGACTTGCCTAACGACCAAAGGTTGCAAAACGCCATGATTGCGAATGCTTTCTTCGAGGGATGCAAGTTGATCGGGGTCAAAGGTTTTTCGGGGTTGATTAGGATTGGTTTCAATCGAATCAACAGGGACTACATTTGACGAAGTACCGGTGGTATATCCTTCATTGCCTGAATTAATGAGAGCGTCTAGCCCACGGCCTAATCTTGCTTTCTTATCCATCATGATTTAACTCCTGAAACTGAAAACGAACTTGATCAGGGGGCGGGATATAACCACATATTTCAATCAAGGCAATACGAATGTTCCATGTGGAACAAGAATATTTTTAGAATAATGAGTGTTGGTAATGTTCCATGTGGAACAAGAATATTTTTAGAATGATGAGTGTTGGTAATGTTCCATGTGGAACAATAAAAAAGCCCCGGAGATTAATCCGGGGCTTCTACCAATGTTCCATGTGGAACTAAGAACTAGTTGGCCTTTTTAGGAATGTCTGCAAGTTCTTCCTTCACTTCAGCGTAATGGCTGGGCTCCATGGTAAACGCTGCAGTACCGCTGGTTGCGCCACGCAAATCGGTGGTGTAACCAAACAGAGCTGCCAAAGGCACTTGAGCCGTGATTGTTACACGACCGTTGGCACTTACGGAGTCGAGGATAAGTCCGCGTCGACGGCTAATATCGCCTGTGAGTGCGCCCATGTATTTATCAGGGGCAACAACTGCGACCTTCATGATTGGCTCGAGAAGGGTGATACCAGCGACGATTTGGGCATCGCGGAAGTTTTCCCAGCCAGCGAGGCGGAATGCATCCTGGGATGAATCCACATCGTGATACTTGCCATCCACCAAGGATGCTTGGATATCAACGCACTGGAAACCGTACTTGGCGCCTTTAAGGGTACCTTGACGAATACCAGCTTCAACGGAAGGAATGTATTCTTTGGGAACAACACCACCAAAGATTTTGTCACGGAAGTAGATGTTATTTAGATCTGGCTTTTCGTCAGCCTCTTCCATTTCTTTGTTCCACTCTTCGATATCGGTTGCTGTCAGCGGTTTGTATTCAACCGTGATAACCGCAAACTTACCGCGACCACCCGACTGCTTGATGTAGCGGGTTTCGTGGGTAAGCGCCTTGGATAAAGTTTGTCTGTAAGCAACCATGGGCTTACCTACCGAAACCTTAACACCAGGGAAACGATGAAGCTTATCAACAGAAACTTCGAGGTGAAGTTCACCCATACCGGAGATGATCAACTGATTGGTTTCAGGATCGGTATGAGCTTTCAAAGTTGGATCATCACGAACCAATCTACCAAGGGCATCAGCAAGCTTGGTTTCATCCGTGGTCTTATCAGGTATTAGCGACTGGCTGATAACTGGTTTAGGGAACAAGATGGATTCAAGAGCAATTGGCTTTTCTGGTACGCAAAGCGTATTGCCTGTGTACGTCTGCTTGAGGCCGATCATTGCAACAATATCGCCAGGGCCAGCAACTTCTTTTTCAACGCGCTTGTTACCCATCATACGGTAGATACGGCCAATGCGTTCTTGCTTGGCATTGGTGGTGTTAACAAGGGTATCGCCAGGGCTGCATTGACCGGAGTAAATGCGAACATAAACAAGATCGCCTGTTGAATCCGCAACGGTCTTGAAAGCCAAGCCGGAGAAGTGATCCTTAGGATCAGGGCTACGCAGTTCTTTTTCCTTGGTTTTTAAAACGATACCTTCGACAGGAGGCCTGTCTAAAGGGGAAGGAAGAAAATCAATAACTGCATCAAGGAGCTGTTGAACACCGTGGAAGGTTTTGGAAGAGCCGCACATGATAGGTGTGAACAAGCCTTCAATGGTGCCTGTTCTAAGAGCGGCTTTAAGAAGTTCTTCAGGAACTTCTTTTTCTTCCATCAACAAGCCGGCGAGTTCATCGTTGGCAAGAGAGGCCATGTCCAACAACCTTGCCCTGTAATCCTGAGCTTCTTCGATGTGGGATTCTGGGATATCAACCAGATCATACTTAGTGTTGGTTTTATCCAATACATCGCGATGAATAAACTTCATCCGGATGAGGTCGATGATGCCTTTGAACTCGGTGTAAACGCCAATTGGCAGGGTGCAGATTGCGGGCTTTGCACGAAGCTTTTCTACGATTTGTGAAACGCAATCGTAGAAGTCTGCGCCGGTTCGATCCATCTTATTGATGTAGGCAATACGAGGAACTTTGTACTTGTTGGCTTGAAACCATACAGTTTCGGACTGAACTTCAACGCCACCCACTGCGCAGAAAACACCAACAGCGCCGTCGAGTACGCGCAGGGATCGTTCTACTTCAGCAGTAAAATCCACGTGCCCGGGGGTATCGATGATATTGATGGTGTTATCACCCCAGTCGACTGAAACAGCGGCAGAGTTGATGGTGATACCTTTGGCGCGTTCGAGAGGATCAAAGTCGGTAGTTGTGTCACCGGAGTCGACATCGCCAACTTTGTGTTTGGTACCACTGAAATAAAGAATACGCTCGGTGGTTGTTGTTTTACCTGCATCCACATGAGCAATGATACCGATGTTTCTGGTTTTTTCTAACATGTTAGACCTTTACGAATTTGGAACCTTCACCACACAAAACCTGTTAATAAGCAACGATTTCAAAAGTTGCTTTAGGATCATGATATTAAATACAACATCCATGCCGGTTTGTTAAGCCAGCTTGGGAAGGACTGAAAGTAAAATCAATCCGATACTTAAATCTAATGATTTGGTAAGGATAATGTCCATAAGAGCTTTATAAACATTAGTGAAGTTGTGAAGAATATTTATAAGGGTTTAACGAAGCATGCCTTCCGAGGGTAAAATCGGAAGGCACTTAAATCGTTACTATAATAGGACTAACACCGAATGAGTGGCGTTTTTAGGGTTATTTTCCCTTGGCGTTATCGGCAGCTTTAAAGAAGGTAAGAACTGTAGATTTCATTGACATTTTTAAAGATAATTCTTTCCCGCCCTCCAAAGTTACCCTTAATTTGTCAGAGTTGGGGTTTTCTTTAAAAATCTTTTCTGCCACCTCGACAGCGTCAGCAAAGTCTTTGGTCAATAAGCTAGCAGCTTTGTTAAATGCGATTTCAAACTCGAAAATAGGACCAAGTTTGGAACTCGAAGAAAGGGCTTCATTAATTAAGGAAAGAGATTTTTCTCCGCCTGCAAAAAGAATCACATCGTTGGAAATTGCCAGGTAACCTGGTTCAGAACCAAAGTTCTTGGCATCTGCAGGTTGGATTAGGATATCCACTTTGTGAACATTGGTATCGCCAGACTTGGCGAAATCGAGTGCGAGTTTTTTCTTTTC
>CAJCCR010000402.1 GCA_903960945.1 uncultured Planctomycetaceae bacterium | reverse complement strand
TTTGACCTCCAATTTAACTTTGCAACAGGCCAGAAATGTCTACTTCAACCAGTAAATTGACTGAAAAAACCGCTGCAGAACTTATCCAAATTCAAGCAAAAGGTGAAGCCAACGCAGAAACCATCACCAAGGCTTTCCTAGAAGCAATCAAAGCCAAAGATCCTAAAGTCAAAAGCTTTTTACTCGTTAACGAAGAAGCAGCATTAGCAACCGCTCGATCCATCGATTCGAGGCGTGCCAAAGGCGAAAAACTTGGCACTCTTGCTGGCGTTCCTATCGCGGTCAAAGATAACATTTGCACCAAAGGAATTACCACAACCTGTGGCAGCAAAATGCTGGAACACTTCGTCCCGCCCTACGATGCCCATGTAACCGAAAAGCTTCATCAAGCCGATGCCGTGATTCTTGGAAAAACCAACCTTGATGAATTCGCAATGGGATCATCAACGGAAAATAGCGCATACCAAACTACACGAAACCCATGGAATCTTGACTGCATTCCTGGCGGTTCGAGTGGTGGTTCAGCCGCGGCTGTTGCTGCTTGCGAAGCGCCAATTTCATTGGGTTCAGACACAGGTGGTTCGATTCGTCAGCCTGCAAGTTTATGCGGAATCGTTGGGTTAAAGCCCACCTATGGCAGGGTTTCCCGTTACGGTTTGGTGGCATACGCCAGTTCGCTGGATCAAATTGGAACCTTCAGCCATGATGTAACTGATACCGCTCTTTTGTTAAATGTGATTGCAGGAAAAGACGATCGCGATAGCACCTGCACTTCGAACGAAGTGCCCGATTACACTGCAAATCTAGAGGTTCCATTAAAGCCCTTCACCATCGGGGTAGCGCGAGAATATTTTGCTGGTGGGTTGGATGCAGAAGTCGAAAAATCGGTGAGAGAAGCGCTTGATGTTCTTAAAAGCAGAGGCGCAACAATCAAAGAAATTTCACTGCCACATAGCACTTATGCGATTGCAACTTATTATCTTGTCGCAACTGCTGAAGCATCCAGCAATTTGGCCCGTTACGATGGTGTGCATTATGGGCACAGATCAAAAGATCACAGCAACCTCATCGATATGTACTGCAAAAGTCGAGGAGAAGGTTTTGGCTCTGAGGTTAAAAGGCGCATTTTACTAGGCAACTATTCACTATCGAGTGGCTACATAGATGCGTTTTATTTAAAGGCATTAAAAGTTCGAAGGTTAATTCGGGATGATTTCGACAAAGCCTTTGCAGATTGCGATGTAATAGCAGGACCAACTTCACCAACCTGCGCCTTCAAAGTAGGCGAAAAAAGCTCAGATCCGCTTTCTATGTATCTATCCGACATTTACACGATTAGCTGCAACTTAGCGGGAATCCCAGGCATTAGCATCCCATGCGGTTTCAATTCGAAAAATCTTCCGATTGGGTTGCAACTATTAGGCGCACCTTTTTCTGAAGAAAAACTTCTACGCATCGCTCGAACCTACGAAAAAGAAACCCCTTGGCATCTGAAGCGCGCTCAAGTTTCCTAATGCTATGTGCCCAATGTGTTGCCATATAAATCGATATGCAACCTAGGGCAGTAGCGGAATCCTTCTTCTTTACAAAGCTCAACCAGCCATTTGGATTTTTTGTCTAAGTCCTCGCGGGTGATTCCCTGAGGCATTAAAAGCACCTTCGATTTTTCGATTTTCCCCAAAGATTTAAGGAATTCACGCACCTCCGTGGTGTCCTCCGGAGAATCAATCACGAATTTCAATTGATAATCGGCAATATCAATTAGTTTTCTAACAACATCGGGCTGCAAACGGATTTCATCATGCCTCAATTTGTATTTGCCGTTCTCCCTATGATGGGGAGTTGAATTAGATAGCTTTGGGCTGATACTTAAAAGATTGCATTCCACTTTTTGAAAAAGCGTACCAGCGGTTTCCAAAGTAATGTGGTAGCCAAGTTCTTTATATTTCATGCAAAGATCATCAAGGTCGTGGTGAAGGAAAGGTTCTCCGCCCGTGATCACCACATGCTTGGTATTGAAGAGGTTGGTTTTTGCGACGATATCATCAAGAGAAATGGTTTCGCCTTCTGGGTTCCAAGAAGTTTGGGGTGAATCGCAAAAAACGCAGCGCAAGTTACAGCCCGTGGTGCGAACAAATGCCGAGGGAACGCCATTGAGAATGCCTTCGCCTTGGATCGAATAAAAAATTTCAGATATTTTCATAATCCCACTCTATCGTAAGAAATAGGATCGATAAGGCCAGCTTCTTTGAATCCTTCAAGTCTTAAAATACATGCATCACACAAACCGCATGATTTGCCATTATTTTTAGGATCATAACAGGTATGGGTCAGGGAGAAATCCAAATCAAGATCATGGCCCAATTTGATGATTTCTTTTTTGGAAAGAACGATCAGAGGGACATGAATTTTAAATTTCCCTGTTTTTTCGACCCCCGCTTTGGTGGCAAGATTGGCAAGGATTTCGAAAGATCGAATAAAATCCGGTCTGCAATCGGGGTATCCAGAATAATCGACTGCATTTACCCCAAGAAAAATATCAAAGGCATTGAGGCTTTCAGCCCAAGCCAGTGCAATGGAAAGAAACACCGTATTTCTTGCAGGAACATAGGTGACGGGAATTTCGCAGGCCATGGAAGCTTGGGAACGATTTTTAGGAACTGCTTCCTCAGAAGTCAACGCTGAGCCGCCAAATGCCCTTAAATCTAAGTCAATTACCTTATGATCGAAGACTCGCAATTGCGAGGCAACCCTTTTTGCAGCTTCGATTTCAGCATGATGCCTTTGCTGGTAATTAATGGTCAAAGCGTAGCACTCATACCCTTCCTTAAGGGCAACCGCTAAGGTCGTGCTGGAATCGAGCCCGCCACTGAGCAAGACCACTGCTTTTTTAGTTGTATTCAAAGCCATTGATTACCCAACCAATTAAAAAGAATAAGGATTACACGATTATACTTAGGCCTTCTTTCCATCTATAATATGGAAATGTAGTAAAAACTTTTGCCCTCGCACCATGCCCAACGGCCCTTTACAAATATACTAAGAATTACACTTAGTTAACCTAACGGAGGCGCAACCATGCCAGCCATGACCCTGACCGAGAAAATCCTAGCAAAACACGCAAAAACTGATTTTGTAGAGCCTGGGCAAAATATTTGGATTGATGTCGATATTTTAATGACCCACGATGTTTGTGGCCCCGGCACCATAGGTGTATTTAAAAAACATTTTGGAAAAGCTGCCAAAGTCTGGGATCCCAAGAAAATCGTTATCATCCCTGATCACTATATTTTCACCGCAGACAAGATGGCCAATCGTAACATCGATGTCTTAAGGGAGTTTTCCCAAGAGCAAAACCTGCCTTATTACTACGATGTTGGCACTGAAAAATACAAAGGTGTTTGCCATATCGCACTGCCTGAAGAAGGCCATACCCGCCCAGGCGAAGTACTGCTGGGCACCGATAGCCATACCTGCACCGCTGGGGCATTCGGAGAATTCGCAACCGGCATTGGTAATACAGACGCAGGCTTCGTCATGGGTACAGGCAACCTTTGGCTTAAAGTACCACCAACCATGCGATTTGTTTTCGAAGGCACTTTACCACCATATCTTATGGCTAAAGACCTTATTCTTGCGGTTATTGGAGATATCGGCTGCGATGGGGCAACCTACAAGGCAATGGAGTTTGA
>CAJCCR010000401.1 GCA_903960945.1 uncultured Planctomycetaceae bacterium | reverse complement strand
CGCCAGAAGGTGTATAAACTTCGCCTATAAAGATCCTTCCCTGATGAAGCAGGGTAGGTGAAGTCGCGTTCCTTGGTGATTGCAAGTGCCTCCCAAACGCCATCGGGCTGATAAGGATAAACCGGTGCGCCACCAACTTTGAGATCGATCAAACCAGAACTTGCAAGAGCCCAATCCCGAAGCAAGGGAGAGGGCAGACGAAACCTACCCGATCTGGAATAATATTTGTTTTCAGGATCAAGCGCGCGATGCTCGGGGGTAGTCTTACTAGCTTGCCTATAGGTAGCACTAGTGAGAATCATTTTTTGCATCGCCTTGGTGCGCCAGCCTTTCTCACGGAATTCAACAGCAAGCCAATCCAATAACTGGCCATGGATGGGGAACTCACTTTGCACGCCGAAATCTTCGGAGGTCTTAACCAAACCCGTTGCGAAGAAATGCTGCCAAATGCGGTTTACCTGAACCCGTGAAGTCAAAGGGTGCTCTGGTGCGACAAGCCATTGTGCCAGCCCCAATCGATTTAAAGGTGCATCTTTAGGAAGCTTGGGCAGAAACTCTGGGGTGTTGAACGAAACTTTTTCCTTGGGATTGAGATACTCGCCCCGGTCAAGTATTTTGGTTTCGCGCGGCTTGGCATCGCTCATCACCATCGCCCTTGGTAACTTATCACCCTTATAGTCGTTTAATTGCTTTTTGGCAGATTCCAACTTAGCAACAGCAGCATCTTTACCAGTAAGCCCAGCTTTTACTTTTTCATCGAAGTATTTTCGTAAGTCAGTAGCAAGAGCTTTCTTTTCTGCATCGCTGCGATCCGCTTCACCCTTTTTCAAAACCTTGAGCACACTTTCAGGCACGCCTTTTTCCATCGCCTTTTTCACATCCCCAACTACTTCCTTATTCCATTTCTCGTAAGCAGCATCGACCACTTTTTTTGCATCGCCCTCTGCAGCCTTGATAAGCGCTTCAAAAGTTGCAATTTGCGCTTTATTTTCTTCTGTTGGAAGCTCTAAAAATGGCGCTGCCACCCTTATGCGTGAGGAAAAGAACTGTGGTGTTCCGCTTTCAGGCAGCCGATTAAACGCATCCATCAAACTGTAATAATCCTTCTGCGTGATGGGATCATACTTGTGATCATGGCATTGCGCACAAGCCATGGTCAAGCCAAGCCAAGTGGTCGAGGTGGTATCCATGCGATCAAACAAGATTACATTGCGTTGCTCTTCAGCAATGGCACCGCCCTCACCATTAAGGAGATGATTCCTGTTGAACCCGGTTGCAATTTTCTGGTCTTGAGTTGCATCAGGAAGAAGATCACCCGCAAGCTGCCAGATGGTGAATTGATCAAAAGGCAGATCATCGTTGAACGCCCTTACCACCCAATCACGCCACATCCATTGCCAAGTGTCGCCATCTTGCTGAAAACCATTACTGTCTGCATAGCGGGCAGCATCAAGCCAACCAAGAGCCATGCGTTCGCCATAATGCTTACTTGCAAGCAATCGATCCACGAGGGTTTCATAAGCCTTCTCACTTTTATCCCCTACGAAGTCATCAACTTCTCTGGGAGTAGGGGGCAAGCCGGTAAGATCGATCGAAAGCCTTTTGATAAGAGTGATTTTATCTGCTTCCGGCGAAGGAGCGAGGCCAACAGTTTCGAGCTTAGCCAGCACGAAGTTGTCAATGGGGTTACGCACCCAGCTTTTATTTTTTACCATGGGAACAGGAGGGCGAACTGGAGCAACAAAAGCCCAATGCGAACTGTATTCTCCACCTTGATTGATCCATCGTTCGAGGAGTTTTTTCTGCTCTACGCTCAACCGCCTGTTCGATTTTGCAGGGGGCATCAGCTCCGCCGCTTTATCTGAATGAATCCTTTTTACCAGTTCGCTTTTAGCGGCATCCTTAGGAACAATAGCACCTGTTTTGAAAGCAGATTCTTTTTGATCGAGTCGTAAATCTGCCTTGCGCTTGTTGCCGTCCTGCCCATGGCAATAAAAACAATTCTCCGAAAGGATCGGCCTGATATCGCGATTGAAATCAACAGGGGATTCATCTGCATATCCCAAGCTTAGGGTGCTGATTAAAAGGGGAAGAACGAATAGCATGAACAAACTCCAACCTGGCGGGATTTAAAACAAGCATTCCAAATGTATAGTATCACAAATTACCGCAAGGGTACACTTTTTAGAACACCCCAATAAGTCCTGAAACACTATTTTTTTAGCACTCTAACTCGATGGTTTTCACTATCACCAATAAATACAGAACCATCAGCATCAACAAAAATACCATGGGGCCTTGCAAGTCTACATTTGAACGGGTCACCATCAGGGCCATCCGCTTTTTTACCATCGCCCACCAACAGTTCCAAAGTTCCTTTTTTCATATCAATCATTCTGACGGAATGGGATTCGGTGTCTGCAAGATATACATTCCCAGAAGCATCTAGGCTGACGCCTTTGGGGCCAGCAAGGGTAGCGAGCTTTGCGGGGCCACCGTTTCCGGTAAAACCAGATTTGCCCGTGCCTGCAATATGGTTGATGATGCCTGACTTAGGATCCAGTTTCAACACAGCATTGCCTTCACGCAATGCCAGCCAGAAAACGCCATCGGGGGCAATGCAAACCGCCCGTGGCCCATTAAGAGTTGATCCCTCAATCTTCGAACCATCAGACGATGTCTTTTTTTCGCCATTCCCCGCGTAGGTACTTATCATGCCAGTCTTCATATCAATCTTACGAAGACGATGATTGAGGATATCGCATACGAAAATATTATCGGAGGCATCGATCGCCAAACTATGTGGTGCACTAAGTTGCCCCTTGATAGCAGGGCCATCATCGCCAGCGAAGCCCGCTTTCCCCGTACCTGCAACGGTGCTGATGATTCCAGTTTTGACATCCACCTTTCGCACCACATGATTGCCAATTTCTACAAAGAAGAGATTGCCTGCTTTATCCCAAGCGATTTCATAAGGCTGGTTAAGAGAGGCCTCAGTTGCGGGGCCGCCATCGCCTGCATAACCCTTCTTTTCACTTCCTGCAACGGTAGTAATGATTCCATCCTTGGCAACCTTGCGAACTCGATGATTATCTACATCGCAAATATAAAGAGCGCCATCAGGGCCGCGAGCAATATGAAAAGGATTGTTAAGCTGAGCCTTAGAAGCCGGGCCGCCATCGCCTGAAAATCCTTTAACCCCAGTGCCTGCAAAAGTTTCAACATTACCAGCATTAGCAATGCAGGAAAACAAAAAGAGCCCTATGATTACTGCGGAAAATCGATTCATAATACAAATCCCTTAGGTCATTAAAAATCAGATCTTCATAATAACATCTTCTGAAAGCGTGCCCAAGAAAGATTGCGCTAAACTTAATCTCAGCTTAATCTTTAGCAATTACACTATTTATTTATATCGACGATGCTTTAAGGAACACTTTAGCATGCAACGCACCCTGACCATCATTTGCTCTTTGTTACTATTCATGATTTCAACCTCGCAGACTCTTGCCCATGATGGCCATGCTCACCCCATCAACTTTAACGAACTTACCTACCTCCCAAACTTTGATGTGACTGCTAATTCACCCCTGAACGCCTCAACCATCTTCCTTGCAACTTTGTTCGTTCTTATTTTACTCATCGCAATGGTGAAAGTTTATCGAACAAACAAACTTTTTAATCCCATGACGATTGTTGTCGGACTTTTCATGATCTGCCTTTTCGGTTGCTTCACTGAAGAAATTAAAGACACCTCGCCCACATCCGAAATAATGAAACACTTCGAGCCCTACCAAAACTCTTTGGAACTGCGAAAAGATGATAACTATCTTTTTGTGGGCTCAACCGGTTTTCCTGATCACCCCATGATGGTTGGTATCCAAGCTTGGCAACAACAAGTACCCATTCCCCAACCATACAAAGGTTCCAACGCTTGGCGCATTACTCTTCGGCCCAAGCTTTCTGCAAAACCCATCTCTGGGAAGAAAGCCCTTTATAGCGGCGCAATCGCTTTAGCAATCAATGGCGTACCCATCTTCAACGCACTCAACAATCGGGGCGATGATACTTATCTTGCGGGCGAACTAGATGACTTCGGCGGGCATTGTGGCAAAGGCGATGACTATCATTATCACATTGCACCCGTTCATCTCGAAAAATTGGCGGGCAAGGGAAAACCCATCGCCTATGCACTCGATGGTTTTCCCATATATGGCTACACCGATTCCGAAGGCAAGGAACCCGCAGACCTCGACGAATTCAATGGACGAATGGAAAACGATGGCTATCGCTATTACTCCACAAAAAAGTTCCCCTACATCAATGGCGGGTTAAGAGGTGTTGTAAATATTAGGGGCGATCGGGTTGATCCCCAACCTCGGGATAATCCTATTCGCCCACCAGGTGAACCACTTCGAGGTGCGGAAATCACCGACTTCATCCGTGATGACGAGAAAAACACCTACACCCTTAAGTACGATCTCCAAGGCAAAACTAATGCAGTGAAATACACCATCAATAAAGATGGCACCTATTCCTTCATTTATCAAAATGCCAATGGCAAAGAAACCAGCGAAACCTATCGCAGTCGCAATAAACAAGATGACAAAGACAAAGAGAAAAAAGATAAAAACGACAAGGACAAAGATAAAGACAAAGACAAAAAGAAAAAGGATGACTTCGACAGAAAGCAAGTGACCAAAGATGATGTACCAGAATCTTCAACCTTTAAACTTTCGAGCCCAGCATTCAAAGCTGATGGGGCATTTCCCAAAGAATTTACAGGCGATGGCGAGGGTGTTTCCCCACCTTTAGAGTGGAAGGGCGCACCAGAAGGAACAAAGTTTTTTGCCCTCACCCTTTGGCACATACCAGGCCCCGGAGATGAAAAATCGTACTGGGTTATTTATAACATTCCTGCTTCGGTTAATAGCTTGCCCAAGAATTCGATGAGCATTGGCAAGGATGGATTTAACGACAAAAAGCGTACAGGTTATGACCCCATGAAATCCAAAGGCCCAGGCGCCAAGCAATACAACATCACGATTTACGCTTTATCCGCAGAACCAAAATTCAACAAAGAGAAAGTTACCCGCGCAGAATTGCTTTCAGCTATCAAGGGTATTTCTTTGGCAAAATCTACCCTCACCTATACTTACGAACGAGGCGGAAAGTGATGCTGGATCATCACATCAGATAGATTAGGATTATTTCCTAGGCAAGGAATACGGCCATTCTTTTTCCCTAAACCACTTTGTCAGAATAAACTTTTCGCCTTTGACCACTGGTTCGCCCGCATGGGAAGATTCCGGGATGATGACCCCGTTATGGGTATTTTCCCACAGGATTAATTTGCCCGCTACCGGAGTCATTGCTTTTCCAATTGCAGGAAAACCCGTAGCGCCCCCCTCTTCAACATCATTGAGATAAATCATTGCGGTCCAGGGGCGGTTACCATAATACTGAACCGTTTCTTTATCCGAGGTGAAGGCATCAAAGTGTTGTTTGAATTCCTGCCCGGGCTTATACCACTGACCCTGAATTGGTTCGGAATAAAGAAGTTCTATACCTGCTAAAAGTTGAACCTTATCTTCGATTGCAAGGATGGTGGAGAAATCATAGCCGGGGTTTTGAAAGTAAGCGGTCATGCTTGTTCGACTGGCATCGTAAGCAGTATCCCTATCAGAACCAACGGTGGAGGGGTTGGCCGAAAAGCGAATCATATCGCATGCAATCTTGCATTGTTGGGGGTCAATAAAATTCTTGATTTCGAAAATATTGAAGGTTGGATGCAGTCGGCTTACGCCAGGAAGAGATTCTATTTTCGCGGGGTTAATTTTTACAGGGCAAGATCTGAATAAATCGGGCAGTTCGAGCTCAGCTTTAATAGCTTCGATATCAAACCGGTGTTGCATCAGGGTTTTTGCAACTTCAAGCTTGTGGATACCCAGCCCGAGATTTTCCTTAACCCAAGCCTTCCAACTCTGATCCAATTGCTTTTGCATGAAAGCGCCTTCTTATGATTTATTTGAACGAACTCAGCTTATTTATGTGAACAAATTGTATTGTAGTCAACAAGCTTATTTGCATCCATATGTAATCACCGCAATGGTTGAACTAGCCCCCAACCCGCTTTTCTTCAAGCAATTCGGCGGGCATATCATGTTCGAGTTCCCAAACGAAAGAGATTGGACGCTCTCCTTCGAATTTAACTTGATTAGCTCTGCCTAGAAACTGGAATGGCACTGTGAGCGTTTCAATTTTTCTATTGATTCTAACAAAGAGAAAAATTTGATACCCCAGTTCCTTGTGATTGATCATATTTTTCCCGTCAGCATGCTTTTGTAGGGTATTCGATTGGGATTCCCAATGGAACAACCTCTCATTGATAGGGTAATCCTTATACATGGTGGATGCTGAAAATTCAATTTCTGTTTTGTTAGTAGTGATAAGCAATGCATAAGATTTTTTTAAGGGAAAGTGAAGCACTCCAACACCTTTTTGAGTGTTCTTATTAAACGTATCAATGCCAAAAGCTGCTTGGATTTCGTCATTGCCGTAATGAGCATGCAATTCCAAAGGCAATCCTTCGTAAGCACTATCTTTTTTAATCAGTGATCTTTCTTGGCTAAAGGAAGCGATTTCGGAAATATCGTTGCAGAAATTGGGATTGGCTTTCAAACGTAGAAAAGAATCCTCCAATGTTTGCATTCCCATTTTAGAACCACTTTGACCCCATACCAAGGAATGAAGCATACAAGAGGCTGCACCTAAAGAGACTGGTGTATTAGAAAGAACCAAATCTTTAAGCCTTTGCAGGTGCTTAATTCCAGAAGATTGGCAGATTCTTCCCAGCGTGATTTTTAAAGCCTCCGCATCGGCGTCAGTTACTTTCGGAATAATATTTGCTGCTGCTTTCCATTCACACCAAGGCTTCATCGCCAATACTTTCTCAGGCATTAAGTCATGGTGCTTGAAATAATTTGCAAACGTAAGCTGCAAACCTGTTTCGTGTTCAAATGCCTTCAGAGTTTCAGGAATATAATTTTTAAGGTTTGAATATGCAGCCTTGATGTTTTGCAGAACCAAAGCCATGGCTTGTTTTTCCATCTGGATAATACAGCCAGGTGGAAGATGCGGAAAACCCGCCAAGACTTCTTTTTCTATGTTGAATCGCTTGCTTGGAAGCAATGCTGCGAACTTGCGATCAATCCTGTAACGCCTATGCATTTGAGCAACAAAATCTAAAACCAACAAGCATTCCTTGTGTGTTGAAGCAGAGTGCCTTAGGCCACGACCCAATTGCTGCAAGTATACGGTTAAACTATCGGTGGGCCTTAGAAATAGCACGAGGTTTACTTCGGGGATATCAACGCCCTCATTAAAAAGATCAACGGTAAATATAAAATTGATCTTTCCCTGCCGTAATGCCTGGACAGCATTTTTGCGATCTTCATCAAGGCTTTGCGCATGAAGGGCAAGCGAGGGTAAGCCCTTTTTGTTAAATTCTTGAGCCATGAATTCTGCATGTTTCACAGATACGCAAAAAGCAAGCCCTTTGTAAGACTGAATGTCTCCTAGGCAATAAAGATCAAGCGCCCTGAAGATTGCATCAGATCTTTGCTTTGCCGACGAAGGATTATTGACATAAGCTTTTTCCAATTCCGATTGGGAGTATTTGCCTTTGTCCCAGAATTTTTCATCACTAATATTCACTGGATCAGCAACACAGAAGTATTGGAAAGGGCAAAGAAGTTTTTCCTCTAAAGCCTCGGGAAGGCGCAATTCAGCAGCAACTCGGTCATTAAAATACTTGAGGATATTTTCGCCATCCATGCGCTCTGGGGTAGCAGTAAGACCCAGTAAAATCCGCGGCTTAAAAAAGTCGAATATACCTTGGTAGCTAGATGCTGCACTATGATGAACCTCATCCACCACAATGTATTCGTAATAATCTGCAGGGAGTTTAGTCCAAAGTTCTCTTGCATGAAAAGTTTGCACAGTACAAAAAAGATGGTCCATGTTAGCAGGTTCGGGCCTGCTACCGCCCAACTGACTGGCAAAGTTGGCATCCTTTAAAACAATCCTGAAAGTATCAAGGCTTTGAGTAAGAATTTCATCCCGATGAGCAAGGAACAATAATTTTGGCCTTCTGCCCTGATTGCTTCCTACAAACCTCCGATAATCGAGCGCTGCTATTACTGTTTTTCCAGTTCCTGTTGCAGCAATGACTAGATTCTTGAATGAACCACGGAGCATTCTTTCCGCATCAAGGTTTTCAAGGATTCGATTTTGAAAAGGGTACGCATTTACATCCATGAATTTGGATTGGGAAAATGAATTTATTCGTATGCCGCTAATATCCAAGGCTTCCTGAAGTTTTTTCTTATCAACTCCTTGCCTGTAATTACTAAAGATCGGGCTATTCCAATAACCTTCAAACTCCGCTTCAAATTTCTTGATTATATCGGGAAGATCTTGGCTGGTTAACTTGAGGTTCCATTCAAGGCCCTCCTTCATTGCAGGGTCCGACATATTAGAGGAACCAACGTAAGCCGTTGAAAAACCGCTATTTCGATGAAAGTAGTAAGCCTTTGCATGAAGCCTGGTATGTTTCTTATCGAATGATATTTTCAATTGCACATTCGAATACTTTGCAAGACCCTCAATCGCTTCAAGTTGGGTTGCCCCGAGATAAGTAGTGGTGATAATTCTTACAGGAACCTTACGGTCTTGAAGAATATCAAAGCCTTTACGGAGCAACCTGAAGCCTGATTTAAGAATAAAAGAAACCAAGATATCTAAGCGATCTGCTGATTCCATTTCGGCAATAAGCTCATTAAAAAGCTGTGGGCCATTGCGGGAACCCGTAAAAAGCGAACTATGCACTAAAGATGTGGTAGGTGCAGCGGGTTTTTGGTTTTGGCCTGTACGCAGAATGGCTTCCAGCAATCTACATTTGTCATCCAGCAATTTATCATCATCGACCTGTGGATCCCACTTTTCAACTTCTGTAAGCACTTTATTAAATAAAAGAACCTGCTGTTGGACAGCATCATCCCCTTCAATACTTTCCAACGATCTTTGAATGAGTTGGCGGAGTTTGTTGCTTAAAAAAGCAGGGGCCTCTGTTTTTTCAAGATCAATCACATTTTCGAAATCGCGTGGTTCCAATAACTTTTGCAAGCTTTTGGTCAGTAACGCCGCATAAAGTCCGGGATGAAGTTTTGCCATGGATCACCTGTCTGCCAATTTTAATTCAACAGATCCAGGTTATCACCCATCTATTCATTAACCAGGAAAATCTAACTCGAAATATCTATAGAAACGAAAAAGGAGCGCCAGCTTTACTGACGCCCCTTTTCAAAAAGATAATCACTTCAAGGTTTACACTCTGGGCAGTTCAAACCCCTTGCGATATTCCCTAGTGAACAACTTGTTCGCTGCCTCATTGGTTGAAAGCTCAGTCTTAGGATCGATCGTAAGTTCCTCACCCATGTAAAACTTGGTGGCGTCGAAGTCCACATTGTTTTCCTTAAGGCCAGCTTCGAAGCTAACCAAGGTTTCTGCAACATGCTTGTTTTCAGCAAACTTGCTAGGCTTGGTTCCCAAAGGAACAACCTTGCCCAATCGATAGGAAACATTTCCAAGATGCGCCAGCGCGCTGGAAAGATGCCCCTGCTCGATGTCGAGGTTCAAATCTTTATAGTTACGGCTCTTGATCGCCTTGACGAAATTTGCGAAGTGGGCCTGATAGTCGCCACCACTCCATTTGCCAAGCTGATTACCCTTGTAATCAAATGCAACGCCTGAAGTGTAGTTAGGGCCAACGGCATAGCCATCGGTACCAAACCAAATATTGCAAGCGCCATTGAAAGGCCCACCCTTCAAACCAAAAGTTACAGGAGTCTTGATGGGCAAGCCCCGAACATCAGAGATTAATTGGGCGCCATCCTCCCATTGAAAAATACTAATCTGGCTGTTGGCAACATCGCCATTATCCTTGTAACCAAGCCTGCCACCCAAGCTGATCACACGCGTAGGAAGATCGTTCTTGCCCAAGGCCCATCTTGCCTTGTCAAGTTCATGGGGGTTTTGATTTCCGAGATCGCCATTGCCTGTTTCGAATACCCAATGCCAATCGTAGTGCAATCTTTTTCTAATAGGAACAACCTTAGGTGCAGGGCCACACCAAAGATCAAAGTCCAAACCTTCAGGAATTGGGGCAGGGGTATCTACCAGGCCAATGCTATCGCGTTTACGATAACAGATGGCTCGGGCTTCAGTGACTTTTCCGATTTTACCACTTTGAATAAATTCAAGAGTCTGCCTCATGCCTGTCATACTGCGGCTTTGTACGCCCATTTGGCACATGCGGTTTAACTTGCGAGCCCACTGGGTCATCACTCGACCTTCAAGCACATTATGGCTGCAGGGTTTTTCGACATAGACATCCTTACCCGACTGCATGGCCCAAATAGCCATCACCGCATGCCAGTGATTGGGGGTTGCAATGGAAACAGCATCGATGTTTTTATCTTCGCAAAGCTTGCGAACATCCTGAAAGAATTTAGGTTGGTGTTTGAGTGACTTAAACTTATTCATGTTTTTTTGGTAGGCAGCAGGATCAACATCACACACCCCAACAAGGTCGACATCCGGGTTTTTAAGCCATTCGCCAAGATGGCTGCCACCCTGACCATTAACGCCTATGACTGCAACGCGAAGTTTTTCGTTGGCACCAACTTTCCGTTCTGAATTAGTGTCTGCTGCTTCGGAAGTTTGTGGAACCCCTGAAGCCAAGGCTGCGGAAGCTGCAATGATAGATTGTTCAACAAAACCCCTGCGTGTGATTCTCATCTGATTACTCCCCTAAAATTAATGATGCCCAAGTGATTCTAAAATAACTAATTTTTCGAACTATGCACACTAATAAGTTACCTTACCCTCAAATTGAAACAATCGTTGGGCATTGCCTCTCATGATCATCGATAGTTCTGAGGGTGAAAGAGCTGCAAGAACGTATTTCGTGGGTCTTTGCAACTGCGATAAGATCCACCAAATCCTGCCAAAGTTTCAACCTATACAGCATGCAAAATAAACCCTTCCATGATTGGGATATCGGGCGTTTTACTTGTTCACAGCGTCAACGAGCTTTTTGATTTTACCTGCGATCAATTCTTCGTTATCGGCAGCCCAGCGTAATGCAGGACGGCCATATTCAAAAAGATTAGGGCCACCTTCATAACCACCTTCCGCCCATACTCTTCGTGATGGAATATAAGCGATCATGTCATCCACATAGCCACAAACCCAAATGCCTTTTCCGAACTCTGCTTTAAACCGAAGAGCGTAATCAACCACGGTTTCCGCACCCATGCCAATCATCAGCATTTCGTTTCCCAACTTCCACGCATGAATAGGGTAGGGGTACGAAGATTCAAACTTTTCCCCCGCATCCATCTTTTTAATCATCCGGTCGGCCCAACGCTTACGCACCGCGTTAGTATCCTTCAGTGCGACTTCAAGCTCGGAACGTGTGATTGTTTTCTCATATGGAAGGGGCATGAGTTCAAATGAAGTTTTCAAGCCAGGTTGAACAGTTTTAAGAGGTTTCGCAAGAGCCTCTTCCACGCCATCAGCTAGCATTTTCCCATACTTTTCGCAAAGCTCCACCTTTCTGCGGGGAAGAGGATTTTGATCGCCCCCACAAGTATTGACAAACATCGCAAGTGCGCCCGGATTATTCTTTTCGATTAGGATCTGTGCAAAGCCTGGGTAGTCGCCACACCATTTAGTGAAGTTAAGCGTGGTCGGGTGACATGCGTATCCAAAAAGTATGGCGATGATCTTTTTATCATTCCCTGATACTGTCAAGACAGGCACGGTATGATCAACGGGGCCCTTAAGTGCTTCGCCCTTGGCAATGATATTGGGAACCTCGGCTTCTTTATTGTTGCGCCTATTGACTGCAAAAGTTGCCCGGCCTTCGCCCATGTTTAAGGTTGCAGGTGCAAGGTTGGCGATGGATTCACCAATCATCGAAACCATCTTTAACACCATTTGATCTGTGTATTCATCAACCAACTTAACTTGTTCAGCTTCGATGGGATAGTAATCCACAAGATCGAGACCCAGGCGCGGGCCGCAATGGTTGTGCGAAAAAGTGATCATCACCTGATGGCGTTCGAGATTGTGTTTTTTCTTGAGATGAACAAACACCGCGTCGCTCATTTCCTTAGGGACGCCCTGAAAATCACTGGTGACAAGTATCGCCCGTTTGCCATCGGGGGCTTCGAGTGCCAGAGATTTCATCCAGATGTCATGCAGTTTTCCATCAGGCGCTCGCTTCGAACCATACCCCGCAAGCCATACGCTTTTTTCAGGAGTGATAACAGCCTTGGCGACCCCGGCCTTCCAAGAAGTTTTACCTTCCTGCGCAATACCCAGTGTTGAAAGGCATAACGAAATACACAGACAAAAAACCCCTGCGGTAATTCTAATCATAGTTCGTGCCTTATTTACAAGGAGTGAAACCAGCAGGGCATTTAAGATTAGGCCAAGATTTCTCGAACCACTCTGCCATGCACATCGGTCAGGCGGAAGTTTCTACCCGCATGTTTGTAGGTAAGTTTCTCGTGATCCAAACCCAACTGGTGCAAGATGGTGGCATGCAAGTCGTGGAAATGAACTTTGTTCTCGACGGAATAATAACCATAATCATCGGTGGCGCCATAACTTATGCCAGGTTTTATGCCACCACCCGCAAGCCACATGGTGAAACCATGCGGGTTATGATCTCTGCCATCGCCACCCTGGGCTGTGGGAGTACGGCCGAATTCACCGCCCCACCAAACAAGGGTGTCTTCCAAAAGTCCGCGTTGTTTCAAATCGTAAAGAAGGCCTGCAATGGGTCGATCCACTTCCCTGGCATTCTTGGCATGATCTTTCCGAAGATTGCCATGCTGATCCCATTTGTAGCTGTGGGAAATCTGAATAAAGCGAACGCCCGCTTCAGCAAAGCGCCTAGCCATCAAACATTGCCTGCCATAGTTCGCAGTAGCGGGATCATCCAACCCATAAAGTTTTTGAGTGAGTGGAGTTTCGTTTGAAAGATCCTGCAATTGAGGTGCGGTGGCTTGCATTCTAAACGCTAGTTCGAAGGAATCAATCCTGCCTTCAAGTCCGTTATCGGGGCCTGTGACTTGTAAACGCTCACGATTCATCCTGTTGAAGAAATCAATTTCCATGCGCTGTAATTGGTTAGGGGTATCGCCAGTGATGAACGGAATTTTCGCCTTGTCACTGGGTGTGCCAGCATTGCCCACGGGTGTGCCCTGATAGATAGCGGGAAGGAATGCCGAGGAGAAATTGTTCTCTGCACCATGGGAAAGTGTTGGGCATACGGTAATAAATCCGGGGAGGTTTCGATTCTCGGTACCTAAGCCATAGGTAACCCAACTACCCATGCTCGGTCTAACAAAAGTATCACTACCCGTATGAAGTTCCAACAAGGCTCCACCATGGCGGGAGTTAGAACCATACATCGATTTGATAAAGCAAATATCATCCGCATGAGATGCGATCTCGGGGAATAATTCGCTGGCCCAGGCACCCGACTGTCCATGCTGTTTAAAGCTCCAAGGCGATTTCAAAAGATTGCCCGTCTGCCCAGAAACTACCCTAGGTTTATTGAAGGGCAGGGGCTTGCCATCATCGCGTTCCAACAAAGGTTTGTAATCAAAAGTATCAACTTGGCTTGGCCCACCATGCATGAAAAGAAAGATAACTCTTTTAGCCTTGGCAGGAAACTGAGGCGCTTTGGGTGCGAGTGGATCTTGAATTGGCGCATTGATTTTAACATCCGCTTTGGCTTCGTCAGCCAGCATTGCGGAAAGTGCGAGCATGCCAAACCCGTTGGCGGATTGCGTGAGCATTTCGCGTCTGGTGGGCAATGATTTACGAAAAGAATGCATCATTTGAAAATCCTATGCTTATTCAACAAATACAAATTCATTGGTCGAAAGTAATGATCTGCAT
>CAJCCR010000400.1 GCA_903960945.1 uncultured Planctomycetaceae bacterium | reverse complement strand
TGGCAGGTAGACCTAGGTAAATCTGAAAAGATTAGTAACATTCGTATTCATTGGGAAAATCCAAATGTTGCCTATCAATACAAAGTTGAAAGCTCGTTGGATCAAAAAGAATGGACTATGGTTGTTGATAATTCAGCCAATGCCAAGAAACTAAGAATTTCCCCCCACTCTATAACAGTAAAAGAAGCACGATACATCAGAATTACCGTCGTGGGCGATAATGCAGGCAATTGGGCCTCCATCTGGGAATTTGAAGCTTATGCAGACAAAATGCCCGAACTTCCAAAAGATGTTACCGAAAACATTCAGAACAACACCCCACCAATTAATACTGAAACAACTTTGGCAGATGTAAAAGCTCCTGCCGATTTCGAAGTTACGATTTTTGGAAAACCTCCTGAAGTTAATTATCCCGTATGCATTGCAACGGCTTCTCCGGGGGAATTATTTGTTGGAGTTGATGAACAAGGTTCTCTAGGAAAAGAAAAAGGGCGAGGAAGAATCCTTCGCTGCCTAGACACCGATAATGATGGCAAAGCTGACAAATTTAATACTTTTGCAACAGTGGATCATCCCCGTGGACTTTTTTATGACAACGGGTCCCTTTGGGTTTTGCATCCACCATTTCTTAGCGTTTTTCATGACGACAATCTGGATGGAGTATCCGATAGGCACGAGGTTCTTATCACGGGAATTAGTACCGATCAAGTTGCAAAAAGAGGTGCTGATCATACGACAAATAATATTCACATGGGAATTGATGGCTGGATTTATATAGCAGTTGGCGACTTTGGTTTTTCAGAGGCAAAGGGTACAGATGGCACGACTCTTAGTAGGCGTGGGGGCGGAGTTGTACGAGTACGACCAGATGGCAAGGAAATGGAAATCTACGCTTGGGGCTTACGAAACATTTTAGATGTTTGCATTGATCCCTTTATGAATATTTTCACGCGCGATAACACAAACGATGGGGGGGGGTGGAATGTCCGCGTCAATCATATCATGCAATCTGCTGAGTATGGCTATCCTAGTCTTTACATGAATTTTGCAGATGAACTCATGCCACCGCTGGGTGATTATGGTGGCGGTTCGGGGTGTGGTGGCGTTTATGTTCACGACAATCGTTGGCCGAAACCTTATGGAAATTCAGCATTCACCTGTGATTGGGGGCGTTCGGAAGTTTACCGGCACACATTAACTCCTAATGGTGCAAGTTTTAATCCGCACCAAGAAGTATTTCTTAAAATCCCTAGGCCAACTGATGCAGATATAGATGCTAGCGGAGCGCTATATGTTAGCAGTTGGAAAAATGGCGGATTTAATTACAGTGGCACAAATGTTGGTTTTATCACAAGAATTATCCCCAAAGGTTTTCACCCATCTGCTCTTCAAGATTTAAAAAAATATTCAGTTGAAAACCTTGTTGATAGCCTAAATAATCCCAGTGCTGTTCAAAGATTAAAAATTCAACGCGAGATATTAAGGCGGGGAAAAAACCAATCATTAACAACAAAATTAGAAGACCTTTCATCTAATAAATCATTGCCCCCTGAAGTCAGAGTTGCTGCACTTTACACTCTTAAACAACTTGATGGAGTAGAAGCTAATAAGTTTCTTCTTTCCATTTGCTCAGATCCGCAAATGCAAGAACATGCATTAAGAGTAGTCACCGATAGAAACAAAGAACAGTTCATGATGGTAGAAGGAAAACAAGTCCCATTGGCTATGGATAGCTTTTCAAATGCTTTAAAAAGTGACAACCTCAAAGCAAAAGCTCAGGCGATTATTTCTCTGGGTAGGCTTCCCAATAATTCCCTTTCAAAAGAAGTACTTTCTTTAACTAAACGAACCTCTGGGCAAAACTCGCCTAAAGAAACGATCAACCACGCAAGTCCCGATTTGGAAAGAGTGATTCCCCACCTCGCAGTGAGAACTTTAGTTCAAACTGATTCAACACAAGTTTGCCTGGATTCAGTAGGGAATGATTTTAGCCCTGGGGCATTTTGGGCTTTACGGTATATGCATAATGATAAAGCAGTATCAGGGTTGATTCAAAAATACAGTTCTATGCCTAACAATCTTGTTAAATCTGAAATTCTAAACACTCTAACAAGGCTTTATTTCAAAGAAGCTATTTATAAAGGGGATTGGTGGGGGACTAGACCAGATAACAGCGGCCCCTATTACGATAGGCAACCTTGGGACCAAACGAACCGCATCAGCGAATTTCTTAAATCAGCCATGTTAAGCTTGGATGATAAATCCAAAGCCGAATTGGCGAAACAACTTGCATTACATAAAGTGCCGTTAAATGAACCAAAACTTTATTCTCCTTCGATCACCAAAGAAGAAAATCAAAACCCAATTGTGATTCCGATCGCCAACCCCAAAGATCCTAATCTTATTGCCAATTTAAGTTTTGAAACCACAATGGAAAGAGCCATGGCAGTAAAAGGGTCCCCAGAAAAAGGGAAACTTCTTTTTAATTCCAACACTTGCTCAGCTTGTCACACTGATGCCAACGGCTTGCAACCAAAAGGCCCCCACCTCGTTGATATTGGTAAACGCTACAAAAAAAATGAGTTAATAGAATCTATCCTTAAACCCGACGCAAAGATTGCGCAGGGATTTGAGACACTAGCATTCACTACAAAAAGCGGAAAAATTATTACAGGGTTTGTTGTCAGCGAAAGCGCACAAATTATTCTTTTAAGGCAAAACACAGGTATATCTTTGGATCTTAAAAAAGATTCAATTGATGAACGAACCGCTTTGAAAAATTCGATGATGCCCGCTGGCCTTGTAAATAATCTTACTCCTGAGCAGTTTTCTGATTTACTTGCTTACCTTGATTCCTTAAATGGTTCCCCTGTTAAGAAATAAAATGTCATTTACTTATCAGGATTAACATAGCGAACAGTTAAAAATACCTGTACTTTTCATTGATTAAACAACCACATGGAGATTCTAAATGCAAATTTATACCAAACTAATCAAGACTTTAATGTTTTTATCTTTGATTGGCTTTATAAGCCTCAGCAACATAACGATTGCTCAAGAATCAGCTAAATTAATTTCGGGCGAGGGTGAAGGCTGGTTACCCCTTACTGAAAATGACTTCCAAAATGTTAACACCGACCCAGACACTTGGAAATGGAAAGATGGGACCATTTTTTGCAAAGGTACTCCAGTTGGTGTGACTAGAAGTAAGAATAAATATACCAACTTTGAAATGGTTGCCACTTGGCGCCATATGAAACATGCTGGTAACTCAGGAATTTTCTTGTGGGCTAGCGAAGATGGTTTGGAAGGTCTTAAACCAAATCAACTTCCCAAAGCAGGTATCGAAGTGCAAATCCTTGATCATGGTTATGCTGAAAACTACGAAAAAGCGAACAAGAAAAAATCTGACTGGTTTACTACCCATGGAGATGTTTTTCCAGTGGGGAAATCCAAAATGACCCCATTTGAACCAAAGTCTCCCAAAGGAAATCGGAGTTTTCCTTCTAAAAATGTTTCCAAGGGATTTGGAGAATGGAACCACTATTACATCAAGGCAATCAATGGCGAGGTTCGCCTTTGGGTTAATGGTGAACAAGTTTCAGGCGGAAAAGATTGCGACCCTAAAACTGGTTATTTGTGTTTGGAATCTGAAGGCTCCCCAATTGAATTTAAAGGGTTAAAAATTAAGGAACTTCCATAGTTCTTGAATATTCTGAAAGCAATTGCATTAATAAGGCAGAATCATGATTAAGAAATTTTCCAGAAGAAAATTCGTTAAAGCTTCATTGGCTGGTACCTCCAGTTTTATTCTATCTGCCCCGAATTATATCCGCGCAAAAGACACTTATAACAAGTTGAACATTGCAATTGTTGGGGCAGGGGGCAGAGGTGCAGGAAACCTTGCAGGGGTATCTTCAGAAAACATCGTTGCACTTTGTGATGTTAATACTGAAGCAATTGCCAAAGCTTCAGTTACACATAATAAAGCAAAAAAGTTTTCTGACTTTCGAAAAATGTTTGAAACCGCTAAGGATTTTGATGCTGTTGTGGTAAGTACCTGTGAACACACACACGCCTTTGTAACACTTGCTGCCTTAAAATCGGGCAAGCATGTTTATTGCGAAAAACCTCTTACCCACAATATTTGGGAAGCTCGCATCATCCGAGAAGTGGCAGCAAAGACCAATGTTGCAACTCAAATGGGAATTCAAATTCACGCTGGGGAAAATTACCGCAGAGTAGTTGAACTCATTCAAACTAATGCAATTGGCCCTGTAAGAGAAGTTCATGTTTGGGTTGGAAGAGCCTGGGGTTTGCAATCGCAGGAAGATTCCAAAAAGAATGGTGATATTGTTCATGTAACTGAAAGGCCTAAAGAAACTAGTGCTATTCCAACTGGACTGGATTGGGATTTATGGATAGGGCCCGCTCCGTTTAGGCCATTCAACACGGTTTATTTTCCCGGACCAAAATGGTATCGATGGTGGGATTTCGGCAATGGCACAATGTCCGACCTTGGAAGCCACTGGAACGATCTTCCATTTTGGGCGCTAAAACTTAAAGCTCCTACAAGCATTGAAGCTTCGGGCCCAAAACCCCATCTTGAAATTGCTCCCGCTTCAATGCAAGCCACTTACGAATTTCCTGCTCGGGGCGAAATGCCCGCTGTCAAAATGATTTGGTATCAAGGGGCAAACAAGCCGCCGCATTTGATTGAAGGAAAAATTCCTGCGTGGAATAGTGGAGTCTTATTTATTGGCGATAAAGGTATGTTGCTTTCTGATTACAGTAAGCATGTGCTATTACCAGAAAAAGAATTTGTTGATTTCAAAAAGCCCGAACCATTCATTCCGAAATCAATTGGTCATTACGCAGAATGGTTGCAAGCATGTAAAACAGGTTCCCCAACAACCTGTAATTTTGAATATTCCGGGTGGCTGACAGAATCCAATCATCTTGGCAATGTCGCATTTAGAGCTGGAAAAAAGCTTGTTTGGGATGCAGATAAAATAAAAGCAACCAATTGCCCCGAAGCTGACGCAATGATCAAAAGAGAATATCGAAAAGGTTGGGATCTAGTTTAAAGTCAAAATACAACTTTTAATGCGGAAGGAACCGTTGATGATTTCTGAAAACAAAACAGCTCCCCACAATGATAATTCAACCCTGGGTTTTATATTCTTTTTCTTTTATGTGGCACTCTACTCATTCTTTGTTTTTTTAAATGCTTTTTTCCCAGAAAAGATGACTACCTTAACTATTTCAGGAATCAACTTACCTGTTATTTATGGATTTATTTTAATAACCAGTGCTGTTTTACTTTCCTTAATTTACAGTTATATTTTACGAAAAAAGGGCAACCATTCTGGAGATAGTAACTAGTGATACATGAAGCTTCTTGGATTGCAGTCCTTATTTTTGCAATATTCGTTGCACTCACTCTGGCAATTAGCTTTTCCTTTGCAGGAAAAACAAAATCGTCTCAAGGATATTTCGCGGCCCATGGCGAAGTTCACTGGATTGTTAACGGTATTGCTTTTGCAGGCGATTACCTTAGTGCTGCATCCTTCCTTGGAATCTGTGGCATGATTGCTTTTTTTGGCTACGATGGTTTTCTATATTCAATTGGATATCTCGCAGGTTGGATCGTTGCCTTATTCGTAATTGCAGAACCTATAAAAAGACTTGGTAAATATACCTTTGCTGACGCACTAGATGCAAAATTTAATTCTCCTGGCATCAAATTTGTTGCTGCAATCAGTACCCTTTGCGTTAGCATTTTTTATCTGATTCCGCAAATGGTTGGTGCTGGTGTACTCATCCAACCCTTATTGGGATTTCCCCATTATGCTGGGGTTCTTATTGTTGGAACAGTGGTCACTTTAATTGTCACTACGGCTGGCATGGTAAGTACAACTTATGTTCAATTTTTAAAAGGTTCATTGCTTGTTATTTTTAGTTTTATTTTAGTCGTCATGATTTTAAATCGTGGCCTAAAAGTTGATATGCAACATGAACACCACAAAAATCACGAGTTAAAAATACTTGGGCCATTTAAAGAAGGAACCGTTTCTGACTCTGCTGCACTTGGGTTTGCTAATTCAGAAGTGATTAAAAGTGAAGGCATTTGGAAAGGAAAACCTTTTGTTAGAGTCCTTGATTCGCAATCAAAACAAACTTCCTATTGGAAAATTGAGAAATCAAAATCTGATGTAGGAGAATTTTATCTCTATGAAACTCAAACGATCTTATCAAACCCGAAAGCAGGCGGAAAACCCTTGGTTAACGGACTACCAAAAGGTAAGGGCACGCAAGAAGGCGATCTTTGGGCCGTTGGAAGCATTACTAAATTACCTGGAAATGTTAAAGAGACAGGGCCTCTTGGCCCATTGGATTTTATTCGTACGATTCAGGAAAGCGAAATTATCCTTTGGGGTAATGACAAAATCAAAGTCGATGATGATTCAACGCTTACTATTTATTTCCCCAAACCAACCCTTGGGAAGGATGTCCTTAGCCCAGGTAATCACCCATCCCTTAAAGGCATTCGTAGCGAAAAAATCACTGATAAGTTAAATTTTATTTCCCTTATGCTTGCCCTTTTTTGCGGTACAGCTTCTTTACCTCATATTTTAATCAGATATTACACAGTAAAAAGTCAGTCTTGCGCTCGTAATAGCACCGTGGTTGGAATTTCTACTATTGGGCTTTTCTACATTTTAACTTTGTTCCTTGGCCTTGGTGCAATGACCAGCGGATCACTTGATGTAAGCGACAGCAATATGGCTGCGCCACTTCTTGCTCGAAGTTTTGGCGAAGTCATGTTCGCCATGATTTCTGCAATTGCTTTTACAACCGTACTTGGAACAGTTAGTGGATTGATAGTTGCGGCAAGTGGCGCAGTTGTTCACGATTTGCTTCTAGGTTTTCTTAAAATACCTATGAGAGATGAAACTAAAGTAAAAGCTGGTAAGATATCCTGCATTTTTGTTGGAATCATAGCTATTGTACTAGGTATTTTATTCCAAAAAATGAATGTGAATTACCTTGTTGGTTGGGCTTTTAGCGTTGCGGCTAGTGCGAATCTTCCTTCGCTTGTTATGCTTTTGTTCTGGAAAAAAACTACCAAAGAAGGCGTTATCTGTGCCATTATTGTGGGTATGTTTTCATCCTTAGGCTGGATTCTTTCGTGTGCCGATACCTTTAAAGATGTTTATGGATTATCGCCTGAAAGTGCTTTGGTTCCATTCAGCCAGCCTGGGATCATTACCATACCTTTGGGCTTTATCACTCTGATTGTTGTTTCTTTATTAACTAGTCCAAAAAAAACATTACCAAGTTTATGAAATTCACCAGTTAAACTGAAACAATAAAGTCATATATCACATGAGCCCCAACTGCAATTCCAAAACCTCGGAACATGTAAACTGCGCAGAAGTATAATCCTGCAAGAGCTCTAAAAACAAAAATATCAAACTGAAAAGCTTCGCCAAAAACACCCAGATGATGTGATATTGCAAACCCGATCGAAGACACGAAAAAAGCTAAAGGCATAGATGGAAAAATATTTCTTGGAAATAGCATTAATAAAAGATGAATCCCAAGAAGCCTGAAAATCGCTTCTTCATAAATTCCTGCTCCCAGATATGTTACCCAAGCAGAGGAGACTCCATTTGAAGCATCAACTCCTGAAGCAAGAAAACCTTTGCTCCAGATTCCTGCAACCAACCATAACACCATTCCAAATATTCCGCTTTCCAGAATCATGCCGGTAATGGTTTCAATATTTTCGTGCGGTCTACTCCACCATCTTAAAAAACTTTGGAATGCGTAAAAACAAAGTAAGAAAACAGGAGGAAGCCAAATTAGGTTTACTCCATAAACAGCTAAATTCTGTCTTAACCAACCATCTGCACCATTTCTAACCCCTTCAACATGCTGGCTCGAACAATACCAAACAGCGGTCTCGTATAATATTACAATAGGTAATAAAAATATAAAATTAGGCCAAGGATGCCTAGTCGCTTCAACATAGGTGATGTAACGCCTGGGAAACATTTTCCGTAACCCTTGTTAGTTCGAGTTCCATTCAGGAAATTCAGTCCCAATAAGATCATCTTTTTCCTGCTGCGAAATACCGCGAAGTACTGCGGGTGAAGCTCTACCAGCAAGATCTAGGATTTTGGGCTTGGAGAGATAGCTACCATCGGGCTCCCTCAATACTGCAACAATTTGATTATTCGATTCTGTTTCTGTATTCTTGGAAAGCGGATTAGCCAAAACAATCCCGAGGGAACCGTCTGATAGTTCTACCGCTGTACCGGAAGGATAAAACGAAATCGCCAGTAAAAAACGAGCATAAACCTTATCAAGCTTGCCATCTTCACTATCCATAAGAACCGAGGTTAGCGCGCCTTTTGTATTTAAAGGTTTATTGGATGCAGACGACATGCATCGAGCAATGTATCGTTCACAAACTGCAAGAAATCTAATAACTGGTGATAACTCTGCACCTTTAAATCCGGAAGGAAAACCTGACCCATCTATATTTTCGTGGTGGGAAAGAGCCGCTTCTGCAAGCAATGGCATGTTAGGAAATGATTGTCGTAATAATTCTGCACCAATAAAACAATGCGATTCATAAGCCCGCGACATTTTCCCATGACTTCGTTCTGGTTCAACCAATCCTGATGCCTGAATTTTAATCATTCCTATATCAAGAAATAATGCTGCAGCAATTATTTCCATACTTGCCAAACGTAATTGAGCGTCTTGGAATATTACCCTCGCAACCACTCTTGCAAAATTCAGTCCCTTACAAGCTACATACCTTGCGGGGTAATCATTATCTTCACGAAGAAATCGGAGGGTTTCTCCGTTTCGCACTTCTTCGAGAATATCTTCAACAATATTTTGAACATCTACAAAATCAGGCTTGCTTCCATTTAGAATTAAATCAAATAGTTCTACAAGCTTGGTTATTTTTTGAAGTTCTTTTTCTTTAGCAATACAAGCTTGTTTAAGAATTCTTAATCGCTGGGAAATGACTTGGAAAATTGCTTCCACGCCAACACAAAGCTGCAATTGGCTAGATGGAGACTCAGGAAAATTTGGAATCATGCGAAGAGCTGTATCTGCCATCGCTGTTGTTTCACGATATAGTTTCAGCAATGCCCCAGATTCCTGTACCCCTTTTTTAGAAACTATTTCATCATCGGTACGATAAAGAAGGAAAGCATTTGCTAAATTACGCAAATCTCCAATCAAATCTTTCCCATGAATTAATAACTCCCTAGCTTTTGAAGTAAGTTTCACGGGCAATCTCAGTTCTTGATCCCCTTTACTTTCATCAATAATTACTGAATCGCATTCATCCGATTCAACAAGTTTGGAAGCTAATCGATTTTTTCTAGCAATAAATCCCAAGCTATCTTCTGTAATTAATTGGTGCGAAACAGGTTCACGAACAGCTTTTTCAAGCTTTTCTCTTAAAGCTGTTATTTTTCCCAAAAGAACTTGTGGTTCACTAATATTCATCTTTTTACCTAAAAAACACCCTAGCTTTAACGAACAACCCAATTACACTCAACTTTGCCAAAGCGTAGGAATCTTACTTCTTTTATCGGTATTACGATCATGCGTTCTTTAACGAGAAAATAAGAAACAAACAGAGACTAGGCAATTAGTTTGGTTAAACTATACAATAAGCTTTGATTAAATTGTTGCGAAAGTAGGGCGATAATGGTTATGGATCCTGATAAATCTAATCAAATATTAAATCGAAAATCCGGAGAAGGAATTCGTG
>CAJCCR010000399.1 GCA_903960945.1 uncultured Planctomycetaceae bacterium | reverse complement strand
TCTAGCGAAGGCTTAGCTGGCTTTTTGCTAAAATCAGGGTGCTCGATACCATGCAAAAATGCAAGCACACTATGATTATCAGTAGAATTTAAATTCGTAAGTTCGACTCCACGCGTGTTATCTCCTGATATCCCTAATGAAGGCCCAATTAAAACATTATAAAAATCTGAATAAGCTGTTTTGGTTTTTTCAACACCCATAACCGAAACAGGCACTACCACAAGACCTAATATAAGGCCAACAATACAACCTGCAAACTGTTTGTAATCTTTACGCCAAACTGGAACAATTAAAAGAAAAACAGGAAATACCTTTAGGCAAATACTTCCTGCAATCATGATGCCACTAAGGAAACTTCTGTTTGAAATTTGGAACGAAATCGCTAAACAAATCATCATTAACAAAAATAAATTAACCTGCCCGCGCATAAGAGTATGCGCAATCGGACTCAAGCAAACAACAATTGCAAAGATTCTTAAGTAGTACCATTTTCTAACGGACAAGTTTTCAAACACCAAGGGGAATTGTTTCTCGTATGCTCGAGCAAGAGAAAAAACACCTAGGAAAAGACTAAGCAAGCTTACTTTATAAAAAATGCTTATGGAAATGGGATAAGGAAGGCACCCTTCCCGGCTCTCGCCTGGGGGCGGGTCTGCCAATGGGATCATGGCAATAGCAAAAAGTGGTGGATAATTATAATGCCAGCCATTTGGATCAGTAACTTCATAAATACTCTTACCAACTTTGGCGGCCCAACCTGCTCGAAAAAAACAATCAGCATCTCCCATCACTCGCGTTAAAAAAGCCGACCTAATCTGAACAATATCAGCAAAAAAAAGCAGGAAGAAAAACAATATAGAAACCAGAACAGTTTCAACGCCATTTAATCCGACTTTATCTTTGGCCAAGGTCTTCGCATCCATTTATGAACCCTCATTATAATTCGTCTATATCAACCGAATTCGTTATAAAAGGGCAATACCGTTTTATTCAAAAACACCCCATCTAACATGCTGAGGAACAATTAAAGGCCTAAGATTTATCAGTTATTTGAAACCAAAGATAGAATTGTAACTTCTGGTCTGCAATTAATTCTTAGAGGAATAGATCCCGCAATCCCCCGACTTACATGCATAATCATTTCGTCATATACATAGAAACCACTACCAAATCTCCTGCCAAATTTACTGGGAATAAGCAAAGGGCCAAAGAAGGGCAGGGCGATTTGGCCCCCGTGCACATGACCACAAAACATTAAATTAAATCCCTGTTTTGATGCCCAAAAAAATTCATCTGGGGAATGAGTCAAAAGAATTTTAAAATCGTAATCTTCAGAAGCTATATCTGGTAGTTTTGCAGAGAACCAAGGATATTCATTACCAAAAATACCGATCCTGACTCCTTCATGGTTCACTGAACACCAACCATCTGAAAGACATGTGAAACCAGCTTTTCGCAAATATTTACGCACCATATCAGGGCTATTCCACAAATCATGATTACCAAGCACTGCAAACTTTCCATGCTTCGTTTGAATTTTTTTTAAAAGTGGAACAACCCAACGCAAGAAAGAAACATTATCAACAAGATCGCCTGTAAAAAAAACAAAGTCATAAACCTCTTTTTCCACTTCAGCCAAAACAAATTGAAAGTAAGCATAATTATTATTACCACCAAAATGAAAATCACTTAGATGAAGTATTTTAAGTTTTGAATTAATCGGTAAAAGGGGAGTTGATATCACAGCAGAAACAACTTCAAGTTTAAAAGAATCGTTAATAAAATCGAATTTATTTTTCAAAAGAAAATGATTTGTGTAATCAAAAAACCGACTTTGTTGCTTAAAAAGATTCAGCGGAAGACACCAAAAGTTTCTAAAAAACTCATTGACGGGCAATAATATGGCCCCCACACACAAACAGATAAGTCCATAATCAAGCAAAATATCAGAAAGGAAAATTAGATCAGGCTTAGCAACAAAAACTTCAATTTTTTGGGCGACCGTATAAACCCAAAGCAATCCAATGATCCCAAATAAAATATGGGTGGCCTGAATCAGGTCACCCAGTAATCTTGGAAAAGGTTTAGAATAAAACCAATTATGCAAAAAAAGAACAAAGCTAAAATGCCCGATTGTTACTAGTGTCATCAATATACAAAATAACATTAGCATTCCCGGGCCTGGTTTTAACTATATCACTAAAAACGAGGGTCATTTGCCTGAACTAATTGATTAGCAACCGCAAGAGAATCCAAAGTCCCTGCGTCAGTCCAATACCCATCAAGAGTCTGATAACGCAGACGCCCAGTCTTTAAAAAGTAATTATTGACATCGGTGATTTCTAGTTCACCACGATGGCTTGGTCGAAGCGTTTTAATGACTTCAAAAACATCTGAAGGATAGATGTAAATACCAGCAACAGCAAAATCACTTTTGGGATTTTTGGGCTTTTCTTCAATCGAAAGGATTTTCCCATCCTTCATCTCAGCAACTCCATAACGCTGCGGATCATGGACTTTTTTCAATGCAACAAAAGCTGAATCGGGATGCTTTGCAGCCTCTTGGGCAAACTCAACCAAATTATCTTGAAAAATGTTATCGCCAAGAATAACAAGACTTCTAGCATCTCTGGAAAAACCTTCAGCAAGGCCAAGGGCTTGGGCAATACCGCCAGCTTCATCCTGTACCCTATAGGTAAGTCTACAATTATGGTCTTTTCCAGAACCCAATAGTTCAACGAAATCGCCCATATGTTCAGTGCCAGAAACCAACAAAATATCTTTAATGCCGCATCCTGTCATTTTTTTGAGCGGATGGTAAACCATGGGATAGGGGCCGACAGGAAGAAGATGCTTATTGGTAACCTTGGTCAATTCACCAAGACGAGTGCCTTTACCGCCAGCAAGTATTACGCCACGCAAGTCCATAAAGAAATCCTTTCCCTAAAAATCTAACTACAAGATTCATATTTAGTAACAAAAACAGGAAAAGAGGGAAACCCAGATTATGAAAGAGGGAAATGAAAAAAAGGCAAAAGAAATGGATAAGCTTAAGTTTAAAATTAATCTTTGATAAAGATTGGTAGTGGAATGTCTTCAATAACGCCCAAGTAAAGGTCACTTTTTACATCAAAAACAAGCTTTACGGTACCGACCTTAGCAAGCGCCCGCTGGGTTTTTTCGACACTGGGTACAGGGCCCCAAAGCCTTAGAACTCCATCCTTAACACTAACACCTATGTTCAGCTGACTTAAATCTGGATCTTCAGACAATAGTCTTCTAATTTTAATGGTTAATTCAAGGTCACGGTATCTATTTGGCTTAGAATCGGGTTTGGGAACAATTACTTCTTTTCCTACAAAGTCAAGCGAAGGACCTGTCTGGGCATCCAGATTAAATCCAGCAATGCCCACTAGGAAAATTACACCAAGAAATAGATAAATTACTTTTCTCACATCCTAATTTTGCATGATGATCGATCAATATGAATCGACTTTGCTTGGTTGAATTTGCTGTAAAGCAAAAAAAAAACCAATAATAACGATTTGGCAAGATGTAAGGTTAGATATGAATCGCTTTTTTCTCAACAGCCATTGCTGCTTCTTTAAATGCTTCAGAAAGAGTCGGGTGCGCATGGCAAGTTCTCGCAACATCTTCAGCACTAGCCTGCATTTCAACCCAAGCAACAGCTTCGGCAATCATATCGGAGGCTCGTGGACCAACAATATGAACACCCAAGATTCGATCAGTTTTTTCATGAGCTAGGACTTTAACCATCCCTTCAGTTTCGCCCATAGTTCTCGCACGGCTATTAGCAATAAAAGGGAATTTTCCAATTTTATAAGCAATCTTTGCTTCTTTTAATTGTTCTTCAGTTTTGCCCACGCTGGATAGTTCAGGCCAAGTATAAATGACACTAGGAATGGTATCGTGATTAACCGTTGTTTTGCCACCAAGAATATTTTCTGCAGCAGCCACACCTTCTTCTTCGGCTTTATGGGCAAGCATGGGCCCTGCAACCAAATCTCCAATTGCAAATATATTAGAAACTGCAGTTCGCAAATATTGATCCACTTTGATTTGCCCTGTTTTCGGATCAACCACAATTCCTAGTGCCTCGATTCCCAAGCCCAAAGAATTGGGTTTACGGCCAACACAAACAAGAGCCTTATCCGCTTTAAATTGCAGTTTCTGACCTGATTTTTCGCAATCAATAACAATCTGATTACCTTCGCGTTTGCCACCAGTTACTTTAGTATCAAAATTAAAATTCAATCCCTGCTTTTCCAGACTTCGCTGCAATAAAGCTGCACTCTCAGAGTCACTTAATGGAAGAGCCTTGGGTAAAAATTCTAGAACCTGAACATTGCTTCCCAAACGAGTCCAAACCGACCCCATTTCCAAACCAATATAACCAGCCCCTACCACAACAAGATCTTTTGGTACGGATTTAAAGCACAAAGCCTCGGCGGAACTTACGACGAATTCACCATCCATGGGCAAACAAGGAAGAGACGCTGGTTCGCTACCTGTAGCAATAATAATAAATTTCGCTTCAATTTCCGACTTTGCGCCCGCTTTATCAGTAACTTCAACCCGATTGGTTGCAATAATTTTCCCTAGGCCAACAATCCTGGTTATTTTGTTTTTCTTGAACAGGGAAGAAATCCCGTCACCCAATCCTTTGACTATTTTATCTTTCCGAGCGATCATTGCTGGAACATCAATTTGCGGTTTTGAAACAATAATCCCATGATTTTCAAAATGCTTAGATGCTTGGAGAAATAATTCGCTAGATTCAAGTAAGGCCTTTGATGGGATACATCCCACATTAAGACAAGTGCCCCCTAAAGTTTCGCGTTTTTCAATGCAAGCTACTTTTAAACCTAGTTGCGATGCCCTGATAGCAGCAACATATCCACCTGGTCCACCGCCAATAATTGCGACATCGAAAGATTCAATAGCCATATTTGTTTCTCAAAATAAATCAAAGACCAAGGTACGGAAGAAACACAATAGAAAGGCGCATAGTGCTTAAACACTAAAGAAAATGCGCTCAGGATTTTCCAGACATTCTTTAATGCGCACTAAAAAGCTTACCGCTTCTTTGCCATCAATAATTCGATGATCATAAGAAAGCGCAAGATACATCATAGGGCGAATAACAATCTGATCATCAACAACAACTGCACGCTTTTGGATAGCATGCATTCCAAGAATACCACTTTGAGGAGGATTTAAAATCGGGGTGGAAAGCATCGACCCAAATGTACCCCCATTGGTAATCGTGAAAGTCCCTCCTTGAAGATCACTAACAGTAATCTTGTTTTCTTTTGCCTTGACTGCTAGTTCGACGATCTTTTTCTCAATTTCTGCAAAAGTTAATTCGTCAACATTTCGAAGAACCGGAACCATCAGGCCTTTTTCAGTGCTGACAGCAACACCAATATCATAAAAATGTTGATACACTATATCTTGATTATCAATTCTTGCATTTACTGCGGGATAAGCCTTCAAACCCTCGATAACAGCTTTTACAAAAAAGCTCATAAAACCGAGGCCAACTCCGTGTTTTTTCTGAAACGATTCTTTATACTTAGCGCGAAAAGCCATGATCGCAGACATATCTGCTTCATTAAAAGTTGTAAGAATTGCGCTGCTTTGCTGGGCATGAAGTAATCTTTCTGCAATTCTTTGGCGAATTGGAGTCATACGTTGCCTAGTTTCCCTAGCAACTTCTCTTCGAGCATCTTTAGGAACAATAGCACTTGGTTTTGCCTGAGACTCAACATGCGCAACCACATCTTCTTTAAGAATTCTAGCGCCTTTACCTGAACCAGTTACTACAGAGAGATCAACTCCTGCTTTTTCAGCAAGATGCCTAGCTGCAGGATTGGAAGCTGCGCCGGTAGGAATAGTTTCAGATGAAACTGGAGCAGAAGAAACGCTTGCTGGAATTGTAGGTGAGGCATCTCCACCTGCAGCAATGTTTATTTTGCCTACAACAGCTCCAATTAAAACTTTTTCGCCTTCCGCAATGAGGGTGGTCAAAACCCCAGCATGCGAAGCAACAACTTCAGTTGTTGCTTTTTCTGTTTCCACTTCAAAAAGTGGCTCGTTAACTTTTACGGTATCACCCGTTTTCTTATACCACTTGGATAAAACGCCTTCAGATATTGATTCGCCTACAGATGGAACTTTAATTTCAGTGATCATACTTTTACTTCTTAAGGATCAGGATTATATAAACAGCTTCAATACTTAAATTTAACGGGCATCAACCTTGGCACCGACATTAGATGGTTGACCATCATTAGCCTTATTACCGAATACAGGTAATGCCTTGGCAAAAAAAGGAAGTTCACTTTTGAAGGTGGCTTCAACTAATTGCTTTTGTTCACTATCATGAATTTTTTTAGATCCAACCGCAGGACTAGCACTTTCATCACGCCCAACATATTCAAACAGATGGCCCAAAGATCGGAACCTTGGCTCTACAAAAAACCAAGCTCCCATATTGTGCGATTCTTCCTGAACCCAGACAAATTCAGTGGCTTTGCCATACCTGTCAAGGATTTTCTTAAGTTGTTCTTCAGGAAAAGGGTAAAGTTGTTCGAGACGTATGATAGCAGTTTCAAAGCTTTCTTGCTTGATTCTTTGCTCAAAAAGATCGTAATAAACCTTACCAGAACAAAGAACAACGCGCTTCACACGATTCGGATCAACAATAGTATCATCCAGAACTTCAAAAAACGAACCGGTAAAAAATTCTTCCAAAGGAGAAACAGCGAGTTTATGGCGCAGAAGGCTTTTGGGAGTCATGACAGCCAAAGGTTTACGAAAATCTCTGTGCAATTGCCTTCGTAACAAATGGAAGTACTGGGCTGGAGTAGAAGCATTACAAATCTGCAAATTATTTTCTGCGCAAAGCTGCAATAAGCGCTCAATGCGAGAACTGGAATGCTCTGGTCCTTGGCCCTCATACCCGTGGGGTAAAAGCATGACCAACCCGCTTTCGCGTTTCCATTTGGATTCGCTGGAAGCAATAAATTGATCCACAATAACTTGGGCACCATTCCAAAAATCACCAAATTGAGCTTCCCACAGTACCAAAACATTAGGGTTATCAAGCGTATAGCCAAACTCAAATCCAAGGACAGCGGCCTCAGAAAGCATGCTGTCAAAAACTTCATACGGGGCCTGATTATCAGAAATGAAATTCAATGGCGAGTAGGATTGGCCATTATTTGAATCATAAAAAACTGAATGCCTTTGGCTGAATGTTCCTCTTCTTGAATCTTGCCCACTAAGCCTTACTTTATGCCCTTCAACAACCAGGGATCCAAAAGCCATTAATTCTGCAGTTGGCCAATCTATGGGCTTTTTATCAGCAAAGTTTTGCCCCCTAGTCCGGATCAATGTCGAGATTTTGGGGTGCACATTAAAACCTGTCGGAACATTAATCAATGCCTGAGCAATTAAGTTAAAATCTTTTTCTGCCACACCGGTTTTCACAGGTTTATGCGAATACTGTTTGGTCAAATTCTTCCAAGCTCCTTGGAATGCAGACATCCGCTGATAAGAAACGGGATTGTTTCTCATTTCGTCCAACGATCGTTGAAGACGGGATTCAAATTCAGAACCAATTGTCGCAACTTCCTCAGAAGAACAAACTCCATCGAGAACTAATTTTTCACCGTACTTAACTGCGGGTGAAGATCTCGTTTTTATATTTTGATACATAATTGGTTGAGTAAATGAAGGCTCATCCCCCTCGTTGTGGCCATGCTTTCGGTAACAAACAATGTCAACAACTACATCTTTGCCAAAGCGTTGGCGATATTCCAAAGCAAGCTTCGCAACCCAAACAACAGCTTCAGGATCATCCCCATTAACATGAAAAATAGGTGCTAGAATAATCTTTGCAACATCGGTGCAATAGGATGTGGAACGAGAATCTGAAGGACGAGTCGTAAAACCAATTTGGTTATTAATTACGACATGAAAAGTACCTCCAGTAGTATAGCCTTCCAAACCTGCAAGATTTAAAGATTCAGGCACAATTCCTTGGCCAGCAAACGCAGCATCGCCATGAATCAATACAGGAAGAACAGCACGCCTGCTTGAATCATTAAGCAAATCTTGCTTAGCTCTTACCCTGCCTTCAACTACGGGATTAACAAACTCAAGATGACTGGGATTAGGAGTAAGGGAAAGGTGCAAACTTTTCCCCTTCGAATTTTGCCTATCAACGGAATAACCTAGGTGATATTTCACATCACCATCACCAATAATACTTGTAGTAGAAAAATTTTCTTCAAATTCAGCAAAAACATCGCCATATGGCTTCATCATTACATTAGTAAGAACATTAAGCCTGCCTCGATGGGCCATCCCAAGCACAAGTTGTTCCCCGCCAAGATCGGGAAAACCTTCAACAACAGATTCCAGAAGCGGAACAAGGGAGTCAGCCCCCTCAAGGGAAAATCTTTTTTGGCCAACGAACTTATGATGCAAGAATTTCTCGAAGAGATCTGCCCGCATTATTTGCTGCAATATGTTTTTTTTATCAGTCGAAGAGAACTCGATTTTTCCAGCCTTTTCTTCGATCCTCGAAATAAGCCAATCTCTTTCACCACCATCATGCAAATGCGTAATTTCAACGCCAACGCTACGGCAGTAAATATCTTGAAGGACCTTGACAAGTCCACGAATCGTACCGTTAGGATAAGGTGCAAAACTGGGGATAGAAAAACTGGCACCCAAATGTTTTTCAACAAGATCTTGGAGGGATTTATTAAGGATCTGCTGCGAAACTGACTCGATTTGCAAGGGATCAAGACTAGCCTGCAAATGCCCATAATCACGAAAAATCCCGATTAGTTTTTCAGCCAGGCTTGCCATAGAATCGGTCGATTCCATGGTCAACTGATCACCCTTAGACTGCTGCAATCCGATTTCAAAACCTTCAAAGAATATAGACCAAGAGGACTCTACACTTGAAGGATCACTTCTCCAAGCTAGATACATGGATTCGATAGCTTCCAAATTTGGCCTAAACCCAACACTTCCTGAAGACATAGAATCACCTCGCAGCTAAATCATATATTTTCAATTTTAATTCTAACTCAAATACACCAAAATACCATTAAACCAAGCAAAATTTCCATCAAGAATGAATCCTTTGCTTAAGGTTAAATCAGTTTGAATAGGTTTTCCAATAAAAACACTCAAACTCAACCTTTCACAGGGATTCCCAACGGAATTTTCACAAAAAAGGACGCCCCTTCATTCGGATTACTTTCCACCCAAATTACACCCTTATGCTCCTCGACAGTTTTCCGAGCCACCGCTAACCCTAAACCTGTACCAGAGTTACCTTTAGAACTTTGAAACGGTGCAAAAATCGTCTTTATATCAGCCTCCGCTATCCCTTCACCATTATCCGAAACCACGATTTCCACAAATCCTGCTTCAATAGACTGTTTTAACCCAACAATAATCAATCCATAACTTTTTTCACGAATTGCATCAATGGCATTATTTACCAAGTTTAAAATGGTTCGATGAATCCCCTCCGGGTCAACAAAAGCTATTACTTCTTGTGCAAAAGTCTCTAAGCGGATCTCTGCACCATTGCCTTTCGCCATGGGCGCAGACAATTCAACAACATCAGTTAAAATTTCGACTAGATTTTTCTCTTGAAATGCAGGTACACGGTCTTTTGAAAACCCCAGCATATCTTTTACAAGATCAAAAAGGCGTGTGTGATTTTTTTCTATGATACGCAACCCCTGCTCTAACAAGGGCATTTCTTGATCCCGGACACCCATTTTCAATATTTCACCGCCACTCTTCAATCCTTGCAATATGTTTTTTATGTGATGCGAAAGATGGGCCACTGCCTCCCCGACCGCTGCAAGCCTTTCCCCTTGAACCCTAGCCTTGTAATAAAGCGTATCTTCCACGGCTAGCGCAGCTTGATGGGCAACTGCTATCGCAAGGGTCAAATGCTCTTTTTCAAAAGCAGAACTCCTTTTTGGGGCCCCGTGAATATCTACCTCGGCCTCAATTGGATGCTTATCCAAATAAATTACCCCGACCGTGGCATGCCTGCCTCGCATGGGCACACAAATAATTTCTCGCACCCCTGAACGAACTATACTTTGAACCGCATTAAACCTTGAATCATTCATCGCATCACTTACAAGCACACCGATTTTCTCATGCATTACATGATCCACAACCGTCCTACTTATAAGAGAATCTCCTTTACTTGGAACCGCACTAGCCTTAGCTACAACTTTAAAATCCCCATAGGATTCAGAATCACCTTGAGGTTTTAGGGCTGCTGATTGAGCAAAAGAGGACGAAAGAAGCACCGATCCATGGTCAGCAGAAAGGGTTTTAAGCACAAGGCCCAAAATACGATCCAACAACAGTTGAATATCTAGAATTTGACTAGTGGCATTTATCGTTTCGTAAATCACACCAAGCCTTGCAAGCGCACTTCGCAACCAATCCCCTTGCGCACCTTCAGGCCTAGAAAGCAAGGCACTGCCCTCAGATTCGGGCACGGTCCCTAAAAGAGCAAAGGATCGCTCGAAATTTTCTGGCTCTTTTGGGGGCCTAATTTTCAGGCTATCTAGAAAAGGATCGGCTGGCTCGGTCCCAATTTCACCCGCTAAAGGGGCAAAAAGCAGGACAGTTTGTCCAACTTGAATTTGATCCCCTGGTTTTAGCAAAACATCCCTAACCGATTTGCAATTAACAAAGCAGCCATTCGCACTTCCCAAGTCCCGAAACCGAAAACCATCAGGAGATTTATAAACTTCCGCATGCCTACGAGAAATCTCAGTATCTTGCAAACGGATAAAGCATGCCTGATCCCGCCCTATTGCACTTAGGGGAGTTAACAGTTCAAACCGCCTGCCTTCGTCCAAACCTTTTAAAATTATTATACTTGGCACAGCATTGAGCCTTTGGCAAACCTATTTTTATCTGTTACCATTCTACGCATCTCACTTCCCATTATGGCCGACAAAAAGGCAACTCTTTCGTTCCTCAATTTCTAAAAACGACCCATAAATGTTTTCAATTGCTATTTTTTCCAGAATCTGGAACGAGGTATCATCATGACGCATAATCCAAACCTCCATTCCCGCAGCCCCAGACGCCTTAATATCAACATCCATGTCGCCCACATAAACAACATCATTATGATTAATTTGCAATCTTTTTGCAGCTTCAATCAGCATGTCGGGAGCAGGTTTAGGATTAGGAACATCTTCTGGCCCCAGAATCACTTTAAAAAAGGCACTTATACCAAGGTGCTCGATCAATTCGGTAGTAAATCCTACAGGTTTATTGCTGCAAACCCCCATACTAATTCCAGAAAGGTGCAGCTTGTTTAAGAATTCACGAGCATGCGGATAAAGCCTAGTATGGGATTTCATATGTACTTTATGATGCGCATGATAAGCTTTTTTGGCATTCCCTATATCGCAACCCGGAAGCATTTTCTCCATTAAATATTCTAAACCATGCCCTACATGAGCTTTGATTTCTTCAAATCTTAATTTTGGCAAGTGATTCTCAGATCTTACATAATTTACACTTTCAGCAATTGCCTCAAAGCTATCCGCAAGTGTTCCGTCAAAATCAAAAAGCATACCTCTCAACATTTCAATTCCCTTTAAAAGTGTTTAATCACCAAACATTCATTAAGATAATACTTGGTTTCGTCTTAATTTGTAACACTTATTGAAAACAATCACATGCGAACGACTCCCGAAGGAGACCATCTGCCTGTTTTAGCAGATGAAATCCTTAACATATTATGCCCAAGTCCGGGTAAAATTATTGTCGATTGCACCCTTGGAGCAGGGGGACACACCTCTTTATTACTACCCTTAGTGGCCCCAGGTGGAAAAATTTTCGGAGTCGATTTAGATCCACTTGCACTTCAAAGATTGCAAGAAAAACTTGGCGACCATGCAGATTCGTTTCATTTTTTACATGGCAACTTTGCTGGACTCGACAGATTACTCATGGAAAAAGAAGTTTTTCAAGTTGATGCACTTCTAGCTGACCTAGGTGTTTCCAGCCCTCAGATCGATGACCCTGAACGAGGGTTCTCATACATTCGCCCAGGGCCACTTGATATGCGAATGGACACATCTAAAGGCCAGACACTCGCCCAAATATTAGAGAAAATTGATGTTGCAACTTTGGCAGAAAAACTAGCAGAGTTTGGCGATGTCGAAAAAGCTGACCTTATTGCACAAGATATTAAAGACAATTACTTGGCGGGAATGATTCGAACCACCACCGATCTTTCGCATGTTGTAGGAAAATATAGCATCAGGAAATCAAACCAGCAGGTTTTTGCAAGGGGCGATGTTAAGCCTGCTAATGTGCTGGCCCAAGTTTTTCAGGCTCTGCGAATTCTTGTAAACCGCGAACTAGATAATTTAAAATCCCTTATCCGTATTCTTCCTTTTATTTTAAAACCAGATGCTATTGTTGCTTTCATTAGTTTTCATTCAGGAGAAGATCGAATTGTAAAAAAAAGCTTGGCAAACCTCCTGGATCAAGGGGTATTTTCTGAAATTTCCAAAGATCCAATCAGACCGTCGTACGAAGAAAAAATGCTGAATCCAAGATCTCGCTCTGCTAAATTACGCTGGGGTCGCAAAAGTAATTAGTTTCGTTACGATGAATCAAAGCTAATAATAAGTTGTTACAAGTTAATTTTTCAAGGCTACAAAATGAACCTTCTCTTTTTGATTACCACCTTGCTTTCTTCTCAACAAGGCGATGCTTTTAATGGGCAAGCTTATTTGCAAAGTAAAGATTTTGCAGCCCCTTCTTTTAGTTTAAAAGCTTTAAATAACCTTCATAAACAATGGAATCTCGAATCTCGACCCAGCCCTAAAATCGCACTCCAAATTTTTGAATCCCGCTACGGCATGCACCAAGCTTCATACCAAAATGACGACCTACCCATGGGGATTAAACTTGCGCCTTTCCCACTCACCCTCGGAACAGTAAAGGGCATTGCTCTTGATTGTTTAATTTGCCATGGTGGAATACTCGACGGAAAACCTTATCCCGGCTTAGGTAATAACTCACTCGATCTTCAGACTTTTTTCGAAGACATGAATAAAGCCGATGGCAATAAAAAAAATCTTAATTTTCGCTTCGGTAACTCGCGTGGTACGAATGAAGCTGGCGCTGTCTCTGTTTTTCTTATCGGATTTCGTAATCCGGATCTATCCCTGAAAACATCTTGGGCCAATTTAGGCCTGAATGACGAACTGCACGAAGATCCCCCGGCATGGTGGCTATTGAAAAAGAAAAAATCTATGTACGCAACTGGTGGGGCGGACGCCAGATCTGTTCGCTCCGTAATGCAATTCATGATGAGCCCCCTTCATGGCCCAGATCACTTTAACACAACTGAAAAAAAATTCGCAGACCTCCAAGCTTTTATGCTTTCAATTCAACCTCCTGCTTACCCTTTCGCGATCGACCATTCTCTTGCTGCACAAGGAAAGAGACTATTTGAAAGCAATTGTTCAAAGTGCCATGGCACTTACGGAGATAAACCGAAATATCCTAATAAAATTATCCCGCTTAAAATCATTGGAACAGACGATAAACGCTTTTTTGGCATCACAAAAGACTTTGGTAGATTTTACAATTCCTCTTGGTTCTCCAAAGAAATTGAAGGCTGGTTTTCCGATGATTACAAGGCTCGCGAAACCGATGGATATCAAGCCCCGCCTTTAGATGGGATCTGGGCAACTGCACCTTATCTTCATAACGGATCCGTCCCTTCGGTTTATACTCTTCTAAATTCCAAGACCAGACCTAAAGTTTTCACCCGTGATTTTGAGAATAAATTTGCAAATTACAACCAGAAAGAACTCGGCTGGAATTATGAATTTAAAAACAATAGTGATCACCTTCAAGGAAAAGAGATCACGGAACAACGAAAATGGTACGATACTTCCACCTCAGGAAGATTGAATATCGGTCATACTTTCGGTGACGACCTTACCGAGCAGGAAAGGTCCCAAGTGATAGAATACTTAAAGACTCTTTAGTTAAGTTATTCCTCAACTTTAAAAGGCCTCGGGGTATTACCCGCTTTATAATTTTCCCACATAAAACTATAAGCCTTTTCAAGATTACCAACGAAACGACTTGTATCAAATAAAGGTGACTTTGACCGATTATCAACTAATCGAGCTCGATAAGATTGCAATAAGTTTGGATCATTTGCAAGCTTTACAGCAAGCCTTTCATAGTCGCTTGGGGCTTTTGCGATACATTCAGGCAAACCAGCCGACTTCAACAAACTACCCCCAACACGAGAAGCAAACGTATCACCTGAACAAGTAATTACAGGAAGACCCAATTGCAAAGCTAAGCTTGATGTAGCAGCAGCGTTGTAAACAAAGGAATCTAGAAACAAATCAGCAACTTCATGTCGCTTCAAATGTTCATTTCTTGAAAGAAAACCTGCAAAAATTAATCTGCTATCATCTACACCGCAGCGAGTAGCTTCTTTACGAAGATTTTGTTCAAGCAACGCACCACCTGATTGCCCTGCGAGCCATAACACACTACCGGGCACCTGCTTTAAAATTCGCATCCAAACAGAAAAAGCTCTTGGCTCAATTTTATAATTAGTATTGAAGCTACAAAAAATAAAACCACTGGCAGGCAAACCATACTTCTCCCGATCCACCTTTCCAGAGGGGCATTCTGATTCCAGCTCCGCAATTAAATAAGAATGTGGCATCAGGACAAATTTTTCATCAAAGTAAACCTGATAGTCTTCAGGCGTCAAAAATGAATCCGTTATAATATAGTCAAAGAAATCAGCCCCCATGGTTCCCAACATGCCTAAAAAACTCACCTGAATTGGGGCAGGCCGCATTGCAAATGAAGCAACACGGTTGAAGCCTGTGTAACCCATCAAGTCCACCAAAATATGAATATTATCAGAGGCAATCTGCTGCCCTATTTCTTTGGCATTCTTTCCTGCTACATCGATAAAATGCTCACTCTCATTTTCAATGCGTTTACGAAAATCACTGTCATCTTTTTGGCTGAATGAATAAACAAAAATTTCAAACTTTTCCAGATCATGTCTTCCGAAAAAACCATGCAAAAGATGACTGATCGGATGATTATAAAAATCCCCTGACAAATAACCAATTCGTAATCTTGGTGATGAATCATTCTTACGGACATCAAATTGATGTAACTTTTCAATCCCGATTTCAACTTTGGTTTTAGCACTATGCATCCTAGCGATCATCTGCAACCGATCCAACGACCAAGGAACTGTAAGGGATTGAAAGGGACCAACTGCAGGGCATTCACCTTTCCCAATCTTTATTTCGGCATCCTTCCACAATAAATCTAAATCATCATGGTAACTACTCCAGTCGCAAACCAACTGCCTGGCGTGGCATAGGCGTGCGAATCCTTCCATAGCATTTGGATCTATTTCAACTGCTTTTTCCAATACTGCAATTGCTTCTTTCCAATCATGCTTAACAAGAAGGTGATCACCAAGTTTTGCAAGCATCTCAGTATCATTGGGAGTTAATTTTACTGCGTTCTGAAAACAGGCCAATGCGTCATAATCTCTGCGTAATTGCTGCAACGACAATCCCATTTGAAAGTACGCTTTTGCATAATCAGGCTTGTTATTGATTGCTTTCTGATAATGTTCAATTGCACCAACAACATCACCCAGATTAAACAAGGTATTGGCAATGTTAAAATGTGCTTCAGGGTAATTGGGCCTAATATTCAGTGCATTTCCAAAAGAAACTTTTGCATCATCGTGCAATCTTAACCCCTGCAAAACCACGCCAAGGTTATTAAATGCAATTGCATAGTTGGGATTTGCTAATGTGGCTTTTTCGAAGAACGAACGCGCTAAAGCATTGTCCTTCTGAAGCATTTTGAGCCTTCCAAGATTATTAAAAGCTCGGGCATAACCTGCATCATAAATAATTGATTGCTGAAAACTATACTCTGCATCTTTTTGGTTTTCATTATCCAGATACAATTCACCCAAGGAATTCCAGAAAACCGCATTTTTAGGAGCACTTTGTACTGCTTTGAAAATCCACCCAAGGGCCTCTTTTATTTTTTTCTCACCATGTGCTATTACCCCCAACAAATACAAAGAATCACTATGCTCGGGCATTTTATCAAGTATTTTGAACGCGATTTCCCTAGCTTCATCAATATTCCCCGATTGGAATCGCGCATAAGCCCCGTTACGGAATTTTTCAATTTGATAGAGATCCATAAAATTTGTCATAGTTAAGAAATCTAATTAACTCATACTATAATTCAAAATATATTTTTCAGTATTTCTTAATATATTCAATACAAATATAATACACCCTTATGCTTTAAACTTCCCGTAATCTTAGAGTTAATTTAATGAGCAATGCAACTTCCAATCAAATCACAGCTAATGAAGAACCTTGGCTAGAAGTAACATCATCACGTAATTTCAGCAATTGGCTTGCCCTCGAAAAAATCAGCCTTGCATTCTCCACCTATCAGGCAGGAAAAGTTTTTCTTCTTGGAAGAAAACAAGATGGGCAAATCTCTGTATTCGAACGAACTTTACAGCGCTGTATGGGGCTTTGCTCTACTGAAAATGGCTTTTGGCTGAGTTCCACCTATCAAGTATGGCGCTTTGAAAACGCTTTGCTGCCTGGCCAAATGCATAACGATCACGACAAGCTTTACATACCTCGGGTTGGGTACACAACAGGCGATCTTGATGTACATGACATTGTGGTCGAAGATTCCGGACGGGTTGTTTTCGTAAACACCATGTTCGGATGCCTTGCTACTTTCAGCAATCAACACAGTTTTACCCCCCTGTGGAAACCTTCTTTCCTCAGTAAGATCACTCCGGAAGATCGTTGCCATCTCAATGGCTTAGCTTTGGAAAATGGGAAATGCAAATATGTTACGGTGGTGAGCAAATCTGATGTGGTGGACGGATGGAGAAATCGGAGGCATGATGGCGGTTGTGTACTAGAAGTTCCAAGCGGTGAAACAATTGTTTCGGGCCTTTCTATGCCACATTCCCCCAGAGTTTATCGAGGTGAACTTTATGTACATAACTCGGGCACAGGGTATTTTGGAAAGATAGATCGTAAAAAGGGTATTTTTGAACCTATCACTTTCTGCCCAGGTTATCTTCGTGGCATGGCTTTTTCAGGAAACTGTGCGATTGTCGGCCTCTCAGGACCACGCAAAGATAAAACTTTCAGCGGCCTTCAATTAGATTCAGAACTCGCCAAACGAGATGCAGAAGCTTGGTGTGGATTGCAAGTCATAGAACTTTCTACCGGAAATGTCATCGAATGGGTTAGGCTTAATGGCATGGTTACAGAACTCTACGATGTTGCCATTTTAAAAGATGTAATCCGCCCTATGGTTCTGGGCTTCAAAACCACAGAAATTGCGCAACTAGTAAGCATGGATGAAGGGCAATCGCTTTAATTACCGCCGTATTGGTAATTGACGGAAGAGAAAACACGGTAATCAATATTTGGAAACAAATTGTGTCTGGCTTCCACTTCAGTAAGCCAAGATTCATCAATCTTTTTTTCGGTTATCTGCTCATATAAATGAAGAAAATTTAAGATATGCATTCTTGTACGGTTAACAGCATAATCAACCGTGGTACCCGCCTTAATAATAAAAGCCCAATCACTCGATTGCGCTAAAAGCAATTCTCTCAACGCTTGATTCAAAGCCCGCAAATTAATCGGATCAGGGGAAAGGTTATTGGAAGCAAGTTCCTCCATGCGATCAGCGCAAGCATGAAGATGCATGTAAATCCAGTCATTTGATGCTTCAAGCCAAACTTCACTATAACCATTGTTTCCCCAACTAGACATAACCGGTCGGCAATGCTGAATATTGGGATGTTTTTCAAGATATTCTGGAACGGTGATACATTTAATTGTTTGTTGATCAAAATGCATTTTACGGAAGAGGAAATCAAGCCACTGCGGGCCTTCAAACCACCAATGTCCAAAAAGTTCAGCATCATAAGGCGCAACAATTAAAGCTGGGCGATCTTTCATAGCACCGCTAAGCCACTCAACCTGTTTTTCACGATTGAACAAAAAATTACCTGCATGTTCCGCTGCTTTTTCAGTAGCTTGCTCCGGATGATAGGGCTTCTTTTCACCCGATCGCCCTGTAATTCTAAAGTATTTGATTCCGGTCATGGTACGGATACCAATTTGGTGCAAATGGGGCCTTAGATATTCAAAGTCTAAGTCGAAACCGATATCGTGATAAAACTCTCTGTAAGCATAATCTCCGGGATACCCCTCCAAAGCACTCCATACTTGTTTGCTAGGTTCAGTATCTCGTCCAAATGCAAAAACAGATGAACCAGTACATTGGATAGGCGCATAAATACCATAAGTAGGGCGTGGTTCTGCAAACAGAACACCATGAGTGTCAGTGAAAAAATACGAGACGCCACACGCTTCAAGAATTTTTTCGAGGCCCTCAATATAACCGCATTCTGGGAGCCATATCCCTTTTGGCTTTCTTCCAAAGTGCCTTTCAAATTCCTTCACACCAATTTCGATCTGAGCCCGCACAGCACCAGGGTTTGAACTCAGTAATGGCAAGAATCCATGAGTAGCAGCAGAGGTAATCAATTCCAAACTGCCTGATTCAAAATGCTTTTTAAACGAATGAAGAAGATTCCCTTTATGGCGATTTTCAAACCGATCAAGAATCATCTCAAATTGCGAGAGGTACATTTTTGCAAGTTTATAAAACTCTGGCTCCCACCGGGTGCGCTCCACTTCCTTTTTTGCAAGCACGATCAGATTGTTGATGTATCGAACAAATCGTTGCGACAGTAAGGGGTCTTCCAGCATAGATGCAAGAGTCGGGGTAATGGACATGGTCAAGCGCCATTGAACCCCATCTCTTTCCAAGTTGTCAAACACTTCAAGCAATGGAATATAAGTTTCAGCGATGGCCTCATAAAGCCAGTCTTCTTCTAAAAAGTCTTCAAATTCTGGATGACGAACAAATGGGAGATGCGCATGCAAAACCAGGGTTAAATATCCTAAAGGCATTAAATCTCCAACTCTAAATGTTTAACTGCAATAAAGGCCAACAATATAAATCCCATCCGTAAGCAAATTAAAAAGAAGAATTACCTTACATCCATTTACCATGAATCATGACCCTTGAACAACTTTGATTTCCCAAAAGAAGATTTTCCACTGGTTCAACAGGCGCATTAAGGTCGATGGGAAAGTAACAAAGGTTTGCATATTTCCCACGCATAAGGCTACCATTTTTCCTATCCGCACACAAAAGGGCAGCACCATTAATCGTAATCATTCTTAGAATCTGATCCGAGGATAATTGAGGAAATTTAGCTCTTACAAATCTTGCCTCACTTAGCACATTAAGATCGGGATTCGAAGAAAGCCCATCCGTACCCAAGGCTATTTCCCACCCCGCAGATAACATTTGAGGCATAGGATGTGGAGAAGAATTGAAAAAATCATGCGTGCGCGGGCAATATACCAACTTCTTTTTCTTTTCCGAAAAATCAGTCAAACATGTTCCATGAACCAGCACACTTTGAGAATTCCGATCAAGTAGTTGCAAGACATTTCTCACCGAGGGAACCATTCCTGATTCATCATAAACATTCTTTGCTATCAACCAATCTGCAAAAGGACCTTTCCTAGTTTGAAGTAATTCGATTTCGAGCAAAGTTTCCGCAAGGTGCATCTGCAATGGCAATTCCTGCTCAATCGCAAAATTCAACAATTCAATGCGAACACTGTAGGGAGCATGCGGGCTAACTCCGGGAGAAAGACAATCCTGCGGCTTGATACGCTCTATCCAGCTTAAAAATGCTTCGAGGGCCATTTGGGCCCGATCTCTCTTCAACCCCAACAATTCGAAATAAACCACTCCACCCAGCTTGCTTTGAGAAAGCAAATCCCATGAATGTCCGCCCGCTGAAATATCGCCTATTAAGCAGACTCCTGCCTTTAGGGATTGGTCGATTCCTTTTTGAATATGCTCTTGCATTTGCGAAGGTGTTGTTGACATCCGATGGGCAATTACAGAATCGATCCACTCAAGAAAATTACTTCCATTTTTTCTTTCTTGAGGAAAACCTGTCAAGTCGAGGTGCGTGTGTGCATTCACCAACCCAGGCAAAAGAATAACCTCGCCTAGATTTTCATCAACCTCAATGGTGCCGGCCTTGGAAACCCCAGCGATTTTTTCACCTTCAATGTGAACCTGCCCCCATTCCAATGGCGGTCCATCGATGGGAACAACCCAGCGGGCGGATAATGTTTTTTGTTCCCCAGATTCTTTCAAGAAAAACCCCCAGAATATTCTTGTACATGCAAAGACTGCTTTCCTTGCGTACTACTTATCTTAGTAGCTGCAAGCACTGCAACGCCATGATGTTCTTCCACAATTCCTTGAACAACATAAGGCCCGACGGAAAGATGGGCAATCGGATTGCAATTTCCCGGAAACAGAACAACATCTGCAAGCCCCGTCTCATCTTCCAAAGAAATAAATTGCATTGGCTTTCCGGATTCTGTTGTTGTTCGCCTTGCGGTAGCCACGGTACCTTCAATTGTGATTTTCTTACCAATACTTCTAGAAAAATCAGCACAACTTGTGATGTGCCAGAATCCAACAGGCATGGCATATCCAGCACTAGCACGAAGCATCGCTATCAAAGGCATTTCCAATGTAAAAGCAAGAGTTTGCCATTCGTCATGGGCTTTATGCAACTTTGAAACCTGCACAGGAGCCCAACGATCAGGAATACGGGGCGCAAAAAGTTCTTGCGCACTTCGCCGTAATTCGGATTCCGCTTGAAGATAAAGCACTGGCCTAGGAAGACCAAAACAATCACAAGCACCAGACTGAACCAAAAGTGCAAGAGTTTCTGCACCAGGCTTCAAGCGGGTAATCAGTTCAACCAGACTGGTATAGGGCCCATTGTGATCCCTTTCTTCGTACAACAACAACTTCAAATTTTGCGGAAGGCCTGCAATAGCATCAAGACCAACACGAATGCCGATTCCTTCAAGGCCAAAATTGCCACTCGAACGATTGACACAAGGCGCAAACAAAGGGATGCCAGCCCTACGAATCGCCTCAATATAAACATGCCTGGGATAAGTACCCTGATTATTATTTAATGCAGCAGTCCAAAATTCACGCGGATGATATGCTTTCAGCCAAACAGCTTTCCAAGCAATGATACCGTAACTAACCGCATGACTTTTACAAAACGAATAGCGGTTGAACTTTGATAATTGCAACCACAAGTCTGAAAGCGCCTGCTTCGAAACACCAGACCCTTCACATAAAGTGAAGAACTCAATCGCCAAAGCCTTATACTGTTCATCAGTCTCCCACTTGGTAACCTTCTTACGAAAAGCATCCGCATCAGAAAGTGAAAGCTGTGCAAGCGCTTTTAACAACCTCAACGAATCATCCTCGTAAAGTAACATCAACTGGGTATCGCCCAATAATTTTGCAAGGGCGGGCTCAATGCTTACAGGTTTCTCAATCCCCCTGCGCCTTCGAATAAACCTTTCCTTCATGCCAATCGATGCAGCTCCTGGGCGAATTAATGCTAGCGACTGTATCACATCATTCAGGCTATGCGCCTGCATCTGTACCAATAAATGCCTCATACCGGGCGATTCCATCTGGTTAACACCGAGGGTATCACCACGCAGAAGCAGTTCACCAACTTTCGGATCCTCTTCAGGCATATCTGCATGAGGCAATATTCTTTCTCCCGCAAGCCTAGAAGCTTCATCCACAGTCGCAAGAGCCCGATTTCCCAAAAGATCAATCTTCACCAGCCCGATTTTCTCGACCGCGTCTTTTTCATACTGGGTTATCACCACTCCTTTGCGCGACCATTGCAAAGGCGCATATTCCTCGATCGGATTTGGCGTGATCACTATTCCACCTGGATGAATCGATAAATGGTGCGGCCTTCCCACCAACAATCGAGCATGAAAAAACATCTGCTTCCATTGCGATGGCTCCAATGGGCAACCAGGATAATGAGGTGGCGCCAGTTCCCCTTTTCCCCCGGCTATATAAGGCTCTAATCGCTTTTCCATCGCAGGGCCCATGGCACTGATTTGATCTTCCGAAAGCCCATGTATCTTGGCAGATTCACGCAACGCCGATCTGGGCTGAAGAAACAAATGCGAACTTATCCTTGCTGCATATTGCCTGCCCCTTTGCTCGAGGACATGTTCAATCAGTGCATCACGAATTTTCCAATCGAAGTCGAGATCAATGTCAGGCAAATCAACACGCCCCATGTGCAAAAAACGCTCGAAGACAAGATTGTGTCTTAGGGGATCAACATCGGTAATACCAAGCAAATAACAAACCAAAGAATTACCTGCAGAGCCACGAAGGGCAGGGGTATGACCATCAGAGCGTGCCAACCTAGTGATCTCATTCACTGTAAGAAAGTAACCATCCAGACTGCGCGCATGAATTATCTTTAACTCTTCCTCCAACCGGATTTTTGCATCTTCATTTTTATACAATCTGCGTAGGTGCATTCCTTCAACACACAAGGCCCTTAAATGCACCACAGATTCCATACCACGCGAATCTAAAGGTTCTGGAAGAATAAGTTCATGAGGCAGAACATCGACTTCAAGAATTCCTGCAAGTATGCTGGCATTGGCAAGCGCTTCAGGAATATCGCAAAATAGTTCCTGAAATTCATTCAAGGGCAGCAAATGACTCTCTGGTCCAACATGATCATCCACCAATCGTTGCAAAAGAGTGCACTCGCGAATGGCTCGGACCACACGATACAATTCCAACAATCCCGGTTGGGCAAAATAACAACCATGCAAAGCGACTAGAGATACCCCCAATCGATCAGCACACTCAAGCAATTTTCGCTGACGAGAAGAAACTGTACGCCTGCGCCCCGCACGATTAATCCCAGCCCACACTCTTGATGCATAAACAGGATGCAACAATTCCAAAAGCTCTGGAGTATCAACTAATAAGTGCAACCCTTGATTGAATTGCAGCAAGAGTTCGCCCAGATTGGCATCATCATTCAGGTTTAACCTGCTGAGAATACAACACAGACTTCGATAACCCGCACGATTTTGAATAAGCGCAACAACCGATTGAGTCGGCGTTCGCAATACTGAACCCAGAATGGGCTTGATACCATAACTCAACGACAAATCATGAAACGCAACTGCGCCCAGAAGGTTGTTAGTATCGGTCAAAGCGAGGGATGTATATCCAAGGCGGGCAGCAACCGAGATCAAATGCTCCGGGCTGGAAACACCTTGAAGCAGAGAATACCAAGAATGATTTAACAAAGAAGCAGCCATGGCACGACCTCCATAGCGTTAGTATACATTTGTACCTTATACTTGGTAGCTTAGCTTTTCTCATTACTTCTACAAAAATGAACCTTTCAACCCGATATTCCTCAAAACTTCCCACCCCACATCACCAGCCACATCATATAACACCTAAGGGCTTCATTCGTACTCGCATTGCAGGAAATCCATCTATGAACACCATTCTCATCCGATCTGGCAGAGTTATCGATCCTTCCCAAAACATTGATCAAATTGCAGATCTCTGGATCCAAGGCGATAAAATTCTTGGCATCGGCCCCAACCTAGCAGTTAAACCTGACCAGATCATTGATGCCAAAGGCATGATTGTTACCCCAGGCCTTATCGACATGCATGTTCATCTCCGCGAACCTGGACGCGAAGAAGACGAAACTATTGCAACCGGTGCTCACTCTGCAATCGTAGGGGGCGTCACCTCGGTCGCATGCATGCCAAATACCGAACCTGCAATCGATACACAAGCTTCTGCAGAATTTGTCATCCTTCAAGCAAAGCGAGCAGGATACGCCAATGTGTTCCCAATTGGCGCCATTACTAAAGGGCGCGAAGGCAAAGAACTCGCAGAAATAGGCGGGCTAGTAAATGGCGGAGCCGTTGCATTTACAGATGATGGTACACCCGTTGTCAGCGCAGAAATCATGCGCAGAGCAATGGAATACTGCAAAGGTTTCGATAAAACCGTACTCAGCCATTCGGAAGATTTAGATCTTACCAAGGGTGGCGTGATGAACGAAGGAATCGAAAGTATGCGCCTAGGATTACGCGGCTTACCTGCTGCCGCTGAAGAAGTCATGATCTACCGCGAAATCGCACTTGCAGAACTTACCGGAGCAAAAGTTCATATTCTTCATGTTTCCACGAAGGGCGGCGTCGAACTGATCAGACAAGGAAAGGGCAGGGGAGTTAAAGCCAGCGGCGAAGCTTGCCCACATCATTTTACACTTACAGACAAATGCCTTCGAACATTCGACAGCAACTACAAGATGTCGCCACCCTTACGTACCCAGGTTGATATAGATGCAATTTTGGTAGGACTCAAAGACAACACCCTTGAAGTTCTTGCAACCGATCATGCACCACATGCCCCCGAAAAGAAAATGCGCGAACTAGATCAGGCGCCAAATGGTATCATCGGCCTTGAAACCTTTCTTCCCATTTGCATTCAAGCGCTTATAATTCCAGGCGTATTAACCTGGAGCCATATGATCGAAAAAATGACCATCAATCCTGCAAAAGTATTGGGAATTGACCGAGGCACCTTAAAACCAAACGCTTGGGCCGATGTCACCATCATCGATCCAGATGTGGAATGGACCATTGATCCAAATAAGTTCAAATCCAAAAGTAGGAACTGCCCCTACGCAGGTTGGAAAGTAAAAGGTCGGGCAGAAAAAGTCTTCGTAGCTGGGGTGCTCAAACAAGATAAAAGCCCACTATAACTTTAAGCTTTTTATCAATGATTCCAATTAATCCCTGACAGCGATCAAAAAATGATTGAAGCTGAAAACCTAACAAAAGAATTTTTCATTTCAGGAAGTGATACCCCTTTCAAAGCGGTTGATTCACTAACCTTCAAAATCGAAAAAGGTGAAGTGGTAGGTTTACTTGGACCAAATGGCGCAGGCAAAACCACCACCATGCGCATTTTGTGCACACTTCTCGCACCAACTTCGGGCACTGCTAAAATCGCAGGGTTTGATGTATCCAACCAGCCCGATGATGTTCGAAAAAATCTCGGCTTCGTTTCCGCAGGTACTGGAATTTATGACCGCTTAAGCCCTGAAGAACTTCTGCAATACCATGGCAGATTACATGGCGTAGATGATAAAACTATCAAAGAACGAACCGCAAACTTATTCGCCATTTTAGGACTTGAAATGTACCGCCACAGGCTTGGCGCTAAATTAAGCACCGGTACCAGACAAAAAGTTTCCTTGGCTCGGGCACTCATCCACGATCCCCCGGTTTTAATTTTCGATGAACCCACCGCAGGGCTTGATCTCATCAGCACCCTTGGGCTTTTAGACACCATAAAAGAACTAAAATCACTTGGCAAAACAGTTTTGTATTCAAGCCATCACTGCTCTGAAGTTGAGAAAATCTGCGACAAATCACTAATCCTCAAAGATGGTAAAATCATTTGGTTTGGCGACTGGAGAAACCAAGAACCTAATGCGCAAGGACTGGCAGAGTTCTTTCAAAAACTTTCGGGGTGTACAACTCAACCCGAAACCATGTCAATTTAAAAACACTTCGCTTAATGATTCATGGCATCCGAAATACCAACACGATAATATTCAGGCGACTGTGCCAGTTGAAACGCAAGATCCACATCAGAAAGGTTAAACCATTTCCCAACCAAGCTTTCCCAAGGAAGATGTCTAGTTTGATTTAAAAAATCTAGAGCCTGCGCCAAATCTTCAGGAATATAATTGTGAATTCCCTTTATAGAAAGCAATTTTCGAACTACAATCTCCATAGGCAAACCAACAGGTTCGGAAGGAAATACCGAACCAACAAGTATTATTTTCCCACCAATTCCAACACATTCAAATGCATTTTCAAAAGCAACAGGTGCACCAGTTAATTCAAATATGATGTCAACACCTAAACCCACAGTTAGATTCGAAACAACATCAGACAAACCTGCTGGCAAAGTGCTTTGATCCGCCCCAAATTCACATGCTTTTAATAATCGTTTTTCATTGGTGTCACAAACAATTACCAACTTTGCACCATAAAATTTTGCCATAGCGCAAGCGGTTACACCCAACATACCTGCACCCATGATTAGCACAACTTTTCCAGCCAAATTTCCAGCAACTCTAAATGCAGCAACATTAGTCGCAGTTGTACAATTTGCAGGGCAAGCGACCTCCAAACTTAAACCTTCTGGAATTTTAAAAACTTTGGTTCCATGAACCAGAAGGATATATTCTGCTAAGCCACCGACCCATGGTTCTTCTGGGTTATGCTTTTTATGCCCATATTTAAAATTCGAATCACACTTCTGCGGTTGCCCGCGTTTACAATAAATGCAATTGTCACAATTTGCTACAACGCTCCAAGTAACAAACGCACCTATTTCAAGATGATTACCAGAATAATCAATCCTTTTATTATTTGGCCCAAATGAAACTATTCTTCCTGCTATTTCATGCCCTAATACAGTAGGAACCTGAGCGCTCCTCCTACCAAGAAAAGTATGAACATCACTACCACAAATCGTACAACCTTCAACCTTAATAAGAATTTGATCCCCGACAGGACCCTTCAAATTACAATTGCTAATTGCAAACAAAGAACTTTTTTTTTCAAACAAAGCTACCAGGCCGGAATCTGACATCATAAACCCCAAACCAATTAAAACAATTTAAGTAGTACTATCTCCAACTTTTTTTACAAAATAAATCCAAGTAAAAACAACTAGAACACAACTAATAACGGATATCAAAGCAACCATATTAACAAACAAATTTAATATTGAAATCTGCTTCGAAACAAATGAATTGGAAATAATAATTCCAACATATCCCAAATAACCGATCGCATCGGCGAGGTACATAAGATAACCGCAATTACCTTTTTCACGTGTCATCGAAAGTAACCGCTCAAAAATAGTTGTGTGAACAACAACATAAGGTAAATATAAACCGAGTCCAACTAATACCATAAACCAAAACCCCCTTAAAAAATTAGCCTGCAATCCGATAACAGCAATTAAAGTTAAAATAAAACCAAGCAGGCAGATAAACAATCCTAAATAAAAAGCCTTCTTGTTATCCTTAACCAAAACCATCACACTACTTGAAACTACAATTCCCAAAGTAACCCATAATTCAGAAATAGTAAAATTCTCAGGTTTCCTATCAAAACCTAAGCCTTTCCAAATCTCTGGGGCAAAATCCGCTCTGATACTTCGAAGAATTGTAACTAAAAGATAAACAAAAATGATCAACGAAAGCCCAAGATAATATTTTGAAAAAAAACGCTTTCTGTCATCAACAAACATAGGGAATCGTTCCGAACGAGCAACAATATCTACTGACATCGGTTGCGGTATCCTTGAAAGCATCCATGTAAAAACCAAAAGAGGAATTACAAAAAAAGCTCCAGAAACAAATGGCATAAAATTTTCTGATACTTTATTTTGAAGCAAAAATGAACCTACTGATTTACAAAAACCATCCGCTAAAATAAAACTTGCACACAAAAATCCTAGTAAAGCTTCCGTAAACCTTCGCCCTTCCAAAAATCCCATAACTAACCCAAACACCATACCCAATGACAAACCATTAAAAAACAACATCATACAATTCAATGGCACAGGTAAAAGAGCAAAACCCAATAAAGAAATATGAGAAAACCCAACCAAAACAAGAATACCGACAGCTCTTCCCTGATAGGGCATTTCAGATATAAATTTGATACCAATAAATTTTGAAAATGTGTAACCGAGAACCTGACTCGCAACTAAAATTGTTTTAAAATCAAAACCAAAAAACTCTATTTCAGAAAAACTAGCAGCAGTAAAAGGTTTCCGAAACCCATACATACAAAAATATGTTCCAAATGCAGCAACTATTGCCCAAAGTGCAGAATATAGATCCGCATTTTTTTTCATAATCAGATTTAAAAAGCTCATCTAACAAATGTAATCAATAATCGGCAACATAATCCGTGTTTATTCAAAAGTTAACGTAAATTTCATAATAATTATCAAAATCAACACAATATTGTTTTTCTGCTTGCCATTAATTTAAGAAAATAGAGACTAATATTGATTTTGAATTTTAGGCGGATACCAAAAAATGTCATCAAAACAAAAAATAGGAATTGTTGGCGCTGGAATTGTTGGCTTATCCCATGCCTGGAGTGCTGCTAAAAGAGGTCACTCCGTAACAGTGTATGAAAGAACGCCGAAAGCTTATGGCGCATCAATTCGAAATTTCGGAATGGTATGGCCTATCGGCTTACCGCATGGAAAACTATACCAAATAGCATTAGAATCCCGCGATTGTTGGCTAGAATTGCAAAAGAAAGCAGGTATTTGGATTAACCCTTGTGGTTCAATGCACTTGGCACATGAAGAAGATGAATGGGAAGTATTGCAAGAATTCGCAAATATTGCACCCAACCTTGGCTACGATTGCAATGTAATAAACATTAATCAAATCATAAAAAAATGCCCATCAATTAACACCACAAAACTAAAAGGGGCACTCTGGAGCCCAACAGAATTGTGCCTAGATTCTCCAAATGCAATCAACACAATACCCAATTGGCTTAAAGAAACCTACGGTGTAAATTTCTTTTTTGATTCTTTGATATCTAAAATTCAACATCCAGAAATTATTGACTCCAATGGTGAATCAAATTCCTTTGACCAAATATTTATTTGTACAGGCCATGACTTTCAAACTTTATATCCTTCTATTTTCAAATCTTCAGGTATCAAACAATGCAAATTACAAATGCTTAAAATAGGCTCCCAACCAAATGGTTGGTCAATGGGGCCTCATTTAGCTGGTGGTCTAACCATTCGTCATTATAAAAATTTCCAATCATGTAAATCACAATTAAAAGTGAAAGAACGCTACGCTCAAAACTCCCCAGATTTTGACAAATTTGGAATTCATGTAATGGCATCACAAAACCAATCAGGAGATATCATCACAGGAGACTCACACGACTATGACCAACCAAACGACCCTTTCGCAAACGAAGAAATTGATAATTTAATCATTCAAGAAATTGAAAAAATGATCCAATTGCCAAATAAAAAAATCAAACATCGATGGTTGGGTTTATATGCCAAACATCATGACTTGATTCAATTCATTAACAACCCTGAAAGTGGTGTGACAATTGTAAATTCAACAAGTGGACTTGGAATGACACTTTCTTTTGGATTAGCTGAAGCGTTTTGGCGTGGAGAAGTATTAACTAAAAATCAACCAGGATAAACAATGAATAACAAAATCACCGCAATTATTTTTGATTGGGCCGGAACTATCATTGATCAAGGAAGTTGTGGCCCTATTCACGCATTTATCGATATATTTGCAGCCAAAGGTATTAAAATCACAGGAGAACAAGTTCGAGGCCCAATGGGTATGAACAAAATCGCCCATATCAAAAAACTTACTGAGTTACCTGAAATTCATCATCAATGGGTTAAAAAACATGGGCAACCTCCTTTAGATAAAGATATTCAGGAATTATTCGCCTTGTTTGAAACAGCTCTAGAAAGAAACCTTTTACAGTATTCAAAATTAATCCCAGATGCTGCAAAAACAATTCAAGGTTGCAGAGAGAAAAATATAAAAATCGGAAGTACAACAGGTTATTCAAGATCTCAAATGAATATAATTATTCCAGAAGCAAAAAAACAAGGCTTATTTGTTGATTCTGTGGTTTGCTCCTCAGATGTACCAGAGGGAAGACCATCGCCTTGGATGATATTTGAAGCAGCAAAACAACTTAAAGTTTATCCGCCTTCCACTTGGGTAAAAGTGGACGACACCTTGGTTGGAATTGAAGAGGGAAAAAATGCAGGGGCTTGGACCATTGGAGTAACTAAAACAGGAAATCTGGTCGGCCTTGGAGATTCCGAATTAATAACCACAACTCCTGATGAATTAAAAAAAAGAATTTTAAATGCTGAAAAACTTTTCCACCATATTGGCACTGATTTTATTATTTCAAGCGTCGCGGATATAATGCCTGTGCTTAAAGAAATTGAAGAAAGAATGAAATACGGTGAACACCCTAAACGGTTATCTCCAATAAACTGAAGTCTATTCCTAATATTTTTATTTGCCATTTCGTTTATAACACCATAGGATTCAATATTGTAGGTGCCTGCTAGCTTGATGCGAACAGGAGAATAGGGAAAACGGTTTAAATCCGTTGCGGGGCCGCCGCTGTAATCGGTGCATCGTTATCAAAAAGCCACTGTGAAAACGGGAAGGCTGATAACCATAGGGAACATTAGTTTCTTAATACCGAAAGCCAGAAGACCTGCCTACAAATTCAGAGCCATTTGCTGCGGACGCAGGCAAAGAGCACAAAAGAAATAACTACCACATTGGTAGCCGTATTTCTTTTTATATGTTGCGTCCTTTAAACTTTTGCAAAAGGTTTGGATGCACCATGATAATTAAAAAATTGAATCTTTCAAATAAAGCTTTTACCCTCATTGAACTTCTTGTTGTTATTGCAATCATTGCAGTTTTGATTGGCCTTTTACTTCCAGCAGTCCAAAAAGTTAGAGAAGCTGCCACTAGAATTCAATGTTCCAACAATGTTAAACAACTCACTCTTGCAGTAATGAATTATGAAAACACCTTTCAAGTTTTACCTTTAAGCTATTCAACCCCAAGCCCTTCAAACTGGCCTTATTCCACCAACTACTGGTTTGGCTTGGTTGAT
>CAJCCR010000398.1 GCA_903960945.1 uncultured Planctomycetaceae bacterium | reverse complement strand
CCCGAAACACTTACCCGCATCCAGCAATACGAAATGGCTTTCAAGATGCAAACCAGTGTTCCCGAACTTACCGACATGGCACGCGAAAGCGAAAACACCTTCAAGCTTTATGGCGAAGCTGCACGCAAGCCAGGAACCTTTGCAAACACCACTCTACTTGCTCGCAAGTTGGTGGAACGTGGCGTTCGCTTTGTGCAAATCTATCACAACAACTGGGATACCCATGGTAATGTCGCAGGCAGATTGCCTGATCAATGCCGTGATGTTGATCAAGCATGCTATGGCCTTATTCAAGATTTAAAGAACAGGGGTATGCTCGATTCAACCCTAGTTATCTGGGGCGGAGAATTTGGCAGAACCATCTACTCTCAAGGTGGCTTAAGCAAGACTAATTATGGCCGTGACCATCACCCACGATGTTTCACCATGTGGATGGCAGGTGGTGGAACCAAGCCCGGCAGTGTGTATGGTGAGACCGATGATTTCTCTTACAACGTTGTAAAAGATCCGGTTCACATCCGCGATTTCCACGCTACTATTTTACAACTGATGGGGTTTGACCACGAAAAATTCACCGTGCGATACCAAGGGCTTGATCAAAAGCTTACAGGCGTGGAGCATGCCAGGGTAATCAAAGAGCTTATGGCTTAATTAAACTTCCCAGCCCTTGCGGTAGGCCCTGCGCAGTAAACCCTGCGCCTTGGAATTACCCTTACAAGTCATGTTGGCGGAATCCCATTCGAAGCCCCCAGTGCGATAGGCGACATTTGCCAGCAGCACGGTTTCTGTCATCGGGCCGGAATAATCGAAGTTGCAAGTCGCAGGCTTGCCACCCCTGCATGCATCAAACCATTCCTTATGAAATCCGGGCGAATCAGGAATAGTCTTGGGCGCCTTCACATCTTTAAACTTATCTTCAGGAAGTAGCTTCCAATTATTAAAACCACAAAGCAACATACCCTTGGTGCCAATGAAAAGGTTGTTGTAGTTACCCGCTTTCAAATCATGCTTAGCAAGAATCTCGGGGCCATTCTTGGCATGATACCAATGCAGCGTAACTGCTTCACGATCGCCCTGCTTGGGAAATTCGAACTTGGAAGCCAGAGCCTTGGGGGTAAGTAATTCATGCACTGGTGGGCCTGAAGCTTCAACCTTTGTTGGGTAACGCAGATCCAATGCCCAGAATGGAATATCTAAAATGTGACAGCCCCAGTTGCCAGTTTCACCTGTGCCAAACTGCCACCAGAAGCGCCAGCCGTAAGGGCAGATCGATGGTTGATAATCGAAATCTGCATTGGGCCCAAGCCAAAGATCCCAATTCACATTTGCAGGGACTTTAGGTTTCTCGGTGGGAATGTTAGGCATACCACGATCGCCACCCACCCAAGAATGAACTTCGGTGATAGTTCCAATAGTGCCGGCCTTGATAATTTCGACACCAGCCCGCAGGCCAGCAAGGGTATGCCTTTGTGCTCCCAACTGGGTAGCAAGTTTCTTTTCCTGCGCAAGCTTGGTCAGAGTTCGCACTTCCCAAACATCATGTGCCAAGGGTTTTTCGAGGTAGACATGTTTGCCCCGCTGCATGGCCCAAAGTGCTGGATGAAAATGGGTATGATCAGGGGTGCTGATTAACACACCATCGATTTGCTTTTCCATCTCATCGAACATTTTTCGGAAGTCAGAATACTTCTTTGCTTTAGGATTCTTAGTGAACCCATCCCCCGCACGGGTTTCATCCACATCACAAAGTGCAACTACATTTTCCTTGGATGCACCACCCAGATTCGACTTGCCCTGCCCGCCTATCCCAATCACTGCAAGATTTAATTTTTCATTCGGGCCAACGGCTTTTGCTATGGATGGAGCAGTGCCCAACCAATAACCTGCGCCAGCCAAGACCGCGCCTTGCATTGCAACTCTTCGATTCATTTTCTGCATCATCAAACTCCTAAAAGATATTTTTACTAAGGTAGCAACTTCTTAAACCACATAGAAGGCTATTCAGCTTAAATGATGAAATTAGCGTACAAACCAATGGATGGGTGGCCCATCAAGCCGCTTGGACGTCATGCGCAGAAACTCTGCAAACCCGATTTCCGACTGCGCTTGTAGTTCAAGCGTTGCAGCACCTGCTCGAAGCGCTTGATTCAATTGATTCCCAAGGCCAAACCCCTCTATTTGCTTAAGCATAGCTCCTACATTAGGGTCGTTTCTAATCTGCGCCTCCGCCTGAGGGCGGGCCTGGTTGGCATCAGCGCTAAGCTTTGAATTCCAAACTGGAATCCAATTGCCATTAGGCAGCTTTGTTAAAATTGTATCTTCCACACTCATTTTCCCAGCATTCAATTCAGGAACCACACGGGTCACCCGCAGGGCAATCACTTTTTTATCGTTCCCGATTTTTGCTGCCTGCTCAGCCCACGAGACTTGTTTGGCCTGATTTTGAACCAACCCAAATTCTTTCATCGCATCACCCAGAATCGATTGTGCAGCGCCCTGAAATATTCCCCCAAAATCATTCCCCTTGGCATCACTCTTATCAACCAGGAAACCCCCGGTGCCTTGAAGATGAATCCCCTCCTGACTCTTGTAGGCAAACAATGCTTTTCTAACGCTCCAATCAAGTTCATCCTCGATCCGCATCGGGGGCAACCTATCTGCAAGATAGATTTTCTCCTTCTGCCAATCTAATTTCGATTTCAGCAACTCTTGGGAAAGCTCGCCTGCAGTCTTATTCTCCACATCGTCAAGTCGTTCCTGCCATGCGACCATCAGCAATTGTTTTACCATGGGCTGCACGGGGGAGTATTTTTTAACATCAGCGGGTTTGATTTCAAAAAGATATAGCTGCTGGTTTTGTGGATTCTTTTCCTCCAAGATTTTCTGTTCATCCTGCAAGGAGTTAATCCAAGCCTTCGACTTGTTCGCTTTTTCAGATTCGTCGATCCAAAGCTTCATGCGTTTAGATAGGTCTTGTTGATTAGCAAGTGAAGTTTCTTTTTCGTTGCTGATAAAAGATTCGAACTGATCAGGCAACGCTTTTTTTAGCCAGGATCGTTGCACTGCAAAAACCAAGTTCCCTGATTTTGTCTTCCCAAGGTTTAAGCCTTTAAGCTCTGTGCCTTTTTTCAATACGACAACTTCAACGGGGGTTACCTTGCTAACAGCAGCAGGTTTTTTCTGCTGTTGCGCAACTGCTGATTCCGAACTCATCAGCAAAATCAGAATTAGAAGTTGAAGTGCTCTCATGCTTTTGATTTTCCCACTTCCCTAAGATCATTTCCAGTTCAAACACTAGGCATTTGTCAGCTAGAATTAAGAGCAAACACTTTTCACTTTCTTGTATGCGCAAAACAAGCAAATGACTTTTGCAAATAATCACCCTTGCCGGAGAATCAGATTGTAATCAGCATGAGACCCAATCCAAAACCAAACCAGTCCGTCCTCTGCTTTTACTGCAAGGGCGCGAAACCCAAGCCCTACTCTTACAGACCAAAGGCGCCCAACCCGCTTTAAGTGTAAAGAGGGGTGCCTAGAATCCACCCGGAGCAATTCATAGTTGGCATCGGCAAGGCGTTGTACATGCTGGGGTAATTTATGATAATAATCCCAGAAATCAGATGTGGTGTGGTTCACAAGGGTCGCGTCAAACCGGCGCGATGTTCCGCTAATGCGCGTTCAGCCAAGTTTGTAAGCTTCCCAGCTTTCTCATCCTTTTCGATTTGAGTATCCCAATCTGATTCGGCCCGTTCATTCAACCATGCTCGGATTTGTGCTACTTGTTCTGGTGGAAGTTCAGCGATAGCACTAGTTATAGCTTCAATAGTATTCATGAATCCCCTTTGCTTTCCTTCGCAGAATTAACACCTAAAGTATATCAGAGTCAAGCGCCATTCAATAACCCTACCGGCGAATTCACACTTATATAGTACCAACTTCCGTTGAAGCTTTATTTCTTCTTCTGGGAAATGGGCAGATGGCAGATGCCATCTTTACACGGAACAAGATTAAAACGATTTCGTGCAACCCAAAGATAAATCTTCTGGCCCAGCCAAGGAATACCGGGGATATACATAAAAGGAGCCATCAACAATAGTAATGGTATGCGCCAAGAAATATACCTAAACGCTTTGAACCCGTGCAGGGACTTTTTAAGGTCTGTGGTTACGAGGTGCATTTCTTCCAATAATCGGGAAGGAACTAGCGGGGGATCCATGGAAGGGATGTTTGCAGCATCGCGTGCGTCTTTAAAATCTACTGCTTTAAACCAGTCCAACCTTTTTAGCCAGGCTACACTCACCTTACATAATGGGCATAACCCATCGAATAGAACCAGCGGTTTAAGTATTGCATTCATAAGTAACACCCTTTAAGAACAACTTCCTTATTAATATTGTAGCGTTAATTGCTACATTTGTTGTAAATTGTGAACAGGTATGGGATTTTAGGCGAACGTTATTGCCTGCCCGACCAATACTTTGATTACCACCGAACCATTGAAGAGATTATGGCTGCATTTAAAAACCTCCTGGCATTCGATTATGGCGCAGAAAGCGGCAGAGCTATCATTGGCACTTTTGATGGCAATATGATCACCCTAGATGTGGTGCATCGCTTTCCCAACCGGCCGGTTAAAGCTCTGGGCAACTTCCATTGGGATGCACTCGATCTTTACCGCGAAATGCTTGAGGGCATTCGTATCGCAGCCTCGCAAGCCTCTCATATCGATGGTATCGGGGTCGATACCTGGGGCGTTGATTTTGCCCTGCTAGCAAAAGATGGCACCCTTCTTGGCAACCCAAGACATTACCGCGATCAACACACCGAAAACATCCTCGAACTAGCCTTCCAGAAAATGCCCAAGGAAGTTCTCTATCAACATACCGGCATCCAGTTCATGCGTTTTAATTCGCTCTTTCAACTACTTGCATTGCAACGTGATCACTCGAGCATTCTTGAATCCGCAAAGCATCTTCTTTTTATGCCTGACTTGTTTAACTACTTTCTTACAGGCATCAAGGTAAACGAATATTCAGATGCATCAACAAGTCAGATGATCGATCCGAACAAGCGGGCATATTCTTCTGAAGTTTTAAAAGCGTTTGGCATTGCGCCCGAACTTTTGGGCACGCTGGTACAGCCTGGAACAGTGCTTGGGCCATTACGCCAGCAAATCCTGCAGGAAACAGGAATCAACGCTGCCCCCGTCATTGCGCCTGCAACGCATGATACCGCCTCTGCGGTTGCTGCGGTTCCTGCGGGTAAATCACCTTGGGCTTATATTAGTTCGGGAACCTGGTCGCTAATGGGGATAGAAACCCTTAAGCCTCAGGTGACTGAAAAAGCACTTGCCTTTAATTTCACTAATGAAGGAGGCGTAAAAGGTACTACTCGGGTTCTAAAAAACATCATGGGCCTTTGGCTGGTGCAGGAATGCAGAAGATCATGGATTCGATCTGGAAAAGAGTATGGCTACGAAGAACTGACACGCCTAGCGGCAGAAGCAACCCCATTTGAGTCGCTGATCTACCCAGATGATGACAGCTTTATCGTGCCCTTGGATATGCCCAAAGCCATCGCTGCGTTTTGCAATAAAACAGGGCAAAAATCTCCTACCTCGCCCGGTGCATTTGTACGCTGTGCTTTGGAAAGCTTGGCGGTAAGATACCGCTGGGTAATGGAAAGGCTGGAAGATTTATCAGGCGAGAAAATCGAAACCATTCATGTTGTGGGTGGCGGCTGCCAAAATGCCCTGCTCTGCCAGTTCACCGCTGATGCCTGCAATCGTACGGTAATAGCTGGCCCTTCGGAAGCTACCGCAGTGGGCAATGTATTGATGCAAGCCATGGGGCTTGGGCTGCTAGGGTCACTTGAAGAAGCTCGCGAAGTGGTCAAGCGATCTTTCCCAATGCAAACTTTTACCCCGAAGAATCCGGATCGTTGGCAGGAGCCTTACGCTCGCATGCTTAAATTCATGGCATAATTCCATGATCGGTTTTTAATGGTGTAAGATGGCCTTGTAGATTTATTGTTTGTACGCAGTTTCCTAGAGGGTTGCGATTTATGCCTTTTGTTACCAAATGTTCAAGTTGTGGCAACAAGTTTACTGTTCACGAACGATCTATTGGTTCTAGCATGGATTGTACCGCATGTAATAAAACCTTCCGCATACTTCCCGATGCTTCTTCAAATCCCGCACCTGAAACCTATACCTTCAAGGAACCCGAACCCAAAAAGCAGGAAAAAGAAGAAAAAAAAGAGGTTACTAGAACTATAAAAAAACCCGTAGAATCAAGCATCGATGTGGAATACAACCCGCCTTCCAAGTCTCGTGCCTCTAGCATTGATGTGGAATACAACCCCCAACCTAGATCTCGTTCTAATAGCATTGATGTAGAATTCACCCCAGAAGCAAAACCCCGTTATTCTGAACGCAAACGCGATTGGCTTTCTGGCGAAGGCACCGCACTCGATAATTTCCTTGGGCTGGTTGCAGTCTTTTTAAGCTGCATCTCATTGCTTGCGGCTTCTTTCCCCGTGATCGATTATCTGGTGATTCCCTTAGGCCTTGCTGGAATAGGCTTGGCGATTTACTCAACTTTAATGGATGGCAGCATCGCAAAGCGTTTCACCTTCCCTGCAATCGCATTACTCATCAGCATGCCCACGGTAATTATCATCATCAAATCTCCCGATTGGTTTCGTGAATATAGAGAAAAGCCCAAAGCTATTTCAATCAAAGACAGATTCGTTTTGGTTTCACCAGGGGAGCGACCCTTCCTGCCTGAAAAACCTGATCAACCAATTAATTCATCTCAGTATGGTATTCAACGAAACGACATTCGGGCGGTGATAAGCGAAGTCCGATATCGCAAAATTGAGTACACCCAGAACAAAATCAAGAAGTTCACGAAAGATGCAAAAATCACTGTTTTAATCAAAGTGTTTAACGCAGGTTACGAAAAGCCCTTCGACTTTTCCAACTGGCAATCCTATGGCAATGGCGTAAAGCTTTACGAGGCAGATGGTTCTGAATTACCCGCCTGGAACCCGCCTGTAAATGCTGGAGCAATCGTATTTGCACCACCACTCAAGACGGTATTTGCAGGAAAAATGATTGAAGAAACATTAACTTTTGATGCGCCCAAGACCAAGTTTGAAGAATTAAGGCTCATGCTTCCCGCAAAGGCTTTTGGGGAAGAACCCACGCTGGATAAGGAAGGGCAGGAACAAGAAGGTAAAATTATCATGATAATACCTTTCAAAATGATCACGCCTTAAACTTGCATGGTATAATCAAGCATACCTTTCTGTCAGGAATACTCGCAATGTTGATCAAGATTAAAAACCAAACGCAAAAGTCAGCCTTTACCCTGATTGAATTATTAGTGGTTATGAGCATTATTTCGATTTTGATGGGGCTGATGCTGCCCGCAGTTCAGAAAGCCCGAGGCGCGGTTAATCGCATCTCCTGCGCCAATAGCCTCAAACAAGTTGGCTTATCCATGTGGCTTTACCACAGCACCTTCGATACCCTGCCCGCAACTAGAGTCAGCGATCAGGGCGCAAGTTGGGCCGTGCTTATCCTTCCCAACCTCGAACAAGAAAACCTTTATCGCAAGTGGGACACTTCCAAAACCTATTACCAGCAAAGCCAGATTGCCCGCGAAACTGGGGTCAAGGTGATGTTTTGCCCCGAAAGGCGATCCCCCGCCATTGCTGGCGTTAGCATTGAAGGCGATGTTGATACCATCTCCAAAGGACAGCATGTTCCAGGGGCCCTTAGCGATTACGCAGTCAACATGGGCACCGAATCCAAAGCCGCTAGCGTAGGCGCTGCAACATTCTTTAACAACGATGGCGCTTTCCCTTCTGCAAGTGGTAGGGGTTATAACTTCAACATGATTCGCGATGGCCTTTCCAACACCCTTATGGCAGGCGAAAAACATGTACCTGTTTCTAAATGGGGCGTCGGTGCATATGACTCCTCCATTTACAATGGCGATATCTACATGTCTATTTCCAGAGTTTCCAGCCCACAACACAGGATCTCAACCACTGTTGATGACCTCGATTGGCGCTTTGGTAGCTATCATTTTGGCATTATTCAGTTCGCATTTTGTGATGGTGGCGTTCGAAGCGTCGCTGCCAACATTTCCGAAGAAACTTTCCGCAGGCTTGCAAGCCGTAATGATGGCGAAGTCCTATCCGATTACTAACCCCACTTCTTTTATGCCATTAACACACCCCCAAGCGTTAAATCCAACAATTTAAACTGTTTAGGTAAAATCAATAAAGCATAGAATTATTGATTCTTAATTTATTTGAGCTTATACTTAAGCTAGATTGAAAGAGTCGAGTATTTTTAAGGGATAGCGCATTAGTAGCAGCTTTTACAAAGAACTGGAAAGCGCACTTAAGAAGGGCGCTGCTTGTTTTCAGTCTGAAGATCTTCATACCTTGGAGCCTTGCTTAGACTCCCATGGTAAGCTCATTGTTTGCGAAGGCAAAAGCTCTCGCATTTATCAGATGCGCGATAAATCCTCAAATAAAAAAATGGCCCTCAAATGCTACCACTGGAATGATCCAGTCTTGGAATTGCGCTATCAACTTCTTGCTGATATCAAAAAAAACAACGATCTATCCTTTATCGTGCCCTGCAAATTCATCCCCAAAGGCACGACAATCCATGGCGAAACCAATCCTGTTCTTCTTATGGATTGGATTGAAGGCGTGCCTTTTAGAGAGTTCATCAATCGTGCTGCTGGGGTTCCTAGAATCCTTGACAAATTAGCTCGACTAATCCTGCGCATCGACAAAAAAATGTACCGTGCTGGACTCGCTCACTGCTGCATCGAACCCGACCACATCATGCTGGGCAGCAATGCTTCGGATGAACGAGGCGTTTTGATTCTCCTTGATTACGATAACATCTGGGTGCCCAGCCTCGCTCACCGAAATATTCTCGAAATTTCCAACCACGATTATCAACACCCGGGAAGGGTTAAGGAAGGCATTTACGGCCCCCTCGCAGATCGATTCCCCTTGTTACTTCTCTATACTTCCCTGACTGCTATAAGGGTTATGGGGCCTAAATTTCTCAAAGAAAAAGCACCTGAACATGGGTTGCTCTTCTCTAAACGAGACCTCGAATTCCCCAACGATTCTCAAATCTTCAAAGAACTTCTCGGACAGAAAGATCCTTTTCTTCGTGGCCTTATTTTAGAAATCCAAGATTCTCTCTCCAAACCCATGGCATGGATTCCAAGCCTCGAAGATTCCATCACCAAAATCAAGGAAGAAGCAGATAAAGGTTCCTTTGGATGGGCCGAAGTTCGCTTTGATGCCCAACCTGATTCCCCAACCGATGATAATGAAGAGGTTTCTTTTGGCTTAAAAGAAACCATTGCTCAAATGGCTACCACCGCTGCAAATCGAATACTTCATGGCGACTTCGATGCGGGCATCCAACTCTACATTGATTGCTGCGAACGCGACCCAGGCAATATTGCCTGCAGAAAAAAGCTTCGCGATGCCCAGATGAAAAAACATGACAATAAGCCTCCAGGTGGGTTCGGCTTAGGTAGATCCACAAAATCCAGAGTGCAAGGTTGGCTAAAATCTTCACAGTTTGCAAAAGCCTTGGAAGCAGGCGAAGAAGGCCTGACAGACAACCCTTGGGATAGCGCTGCAATGCGTGTCATGGGCCGGGCTGCAGATGGCCTTGGTTTAACAGATACTGCAAGCTGGCTCTTCCAATCCGCTTTAAAAATCTCGCCCAATGATTTAGAAATACTCCAAGACCTTGCAGAGTTTCTTGAAAGACAACAAGATTTTCGCTCTGCCCGCATTCTCTGGGAAAAAATCCTCCGCCTTAATCCTTCCGATCAAGAAGCAAAAGATCGGGCCAAGGAACTTGGTGCTTCTGAAACCATGAAACGCATGACCGACAACAAGGATGTTGTTATAACCTCGGCACCAAAGGAAGTTACCGCACTCGCTGAAGAACAAAGAATTAGAACCTTAATTCAAGAAAAGCCCCACTGGGCACCCTACTACATCGATCTTACCAACCTCCTGAAAAAAGCTAACCGCCTCGAAGAAGCGGAGCATATTTTGCGCATTGGCATCGTGCAATCCGAGGGTGATAAAAAGCTCCTCCTCGAAGTTGCACACCTCGAAAAAATTATTCTTGGCAAACGCATCGATGAACTCAAACATATCCTCTCTGTGGATAAAACTTGGGCCTTTGCTAAAATTGCTGAAGATTGTCTTAAAACTGAACAACGCAGACGCGACTCCGAGCTCCTCAAACTTCGGGTCGAAGCAGATCCTTCCAATATGGCTTCCAAACTCGAACTGGGGCAGATGCTTGTCGAACTAGGCGAAATCGATGCAGCAATTTCTGAGCTCCAACAATCGCGAAAAGACCCCAGGCTTTCTTGGAAAGCGCTGATCTCTTTAGGCAAGTGTTTTTCCCTCAAGGGAAATGCCACACTCGCCCGCAGAAATCTCGAGGACGCCTTGAAATCTCTTCCGCAAACCGAGGACGCCTCGCGTAAAGAAATCCTCTTCAGCCTGGCACTTAGCTATGCCTCTGAAAATGATTTCACTAAAGCTGTCGAAATTGGAAATGAAATCGCAAACATCGATTTTACTTACCAAGGCATTGGCAAACTTCTCGATGAATGGATGTTGCGCTCCAAACAAGGATAGTTTCATTTGTTTGCATCAGTAAAGATTGACTACAATTAAGTCATGAAGTGCTTTGGTATTATCATTGTGCTGGCCCTTGCTTGTGCTGGTTGCAAGCGAGATATGTCGATTGCAAATATTCCAAAGGGAGAACCCATGACAGATAAAATTAAGAAAACAGATGCCGAGTGGATGACCCTGCTAACCCCAGAGCAATTTAAAGTCGCACGCAAAAAGGGAACCGAACGCGCTTTCACAGGCGCTACCTGGGATAACAAAAAAGAAGGCGTTTACAATTGCGTCTGCTGCGATCTTCCACTCTTTCCTTCCACCACCAAGTACGAATCAGGCACCGGATGGCCCAGCTTCTGGCAACCCATCGTACAGGATAATGTCAGCTTGGAAACAGATCGTTCGTTTTTCAGCGTCCGCACCGAGGTGCTTTGTTCCAAATGCGATGCCCATCTGGGCCATGTTTTTGAAGATGGGCCAAAACCCACCGGCCTGCGCTATTGCATGAATTCCGCTGCAATGCGCTTCGAACCCGCTACGCCCAAACCCTGATGCTCAATCTTTCTTCTTAAGCTGGACTGGATTCGCCAAGATGCGAAATCCTTCCTGCTTCAACTTTTTCAGTTCCGAAATCTGCTGTGAGGTCAGCACTTCCAATGCTGCCCGGTTGGCTTTATCTTGAATCGCAGACATTTCCTTTTGGATTTCCGCAAGCTTCTTCTGCATCTCTTCCTTGTTCTGGCTCAGCTTCTTCTTTTGCTCTTCCGTCAGATTCAGTTTCTCAGAAAGATTGTTATATCCATACAAAAGCATCGGGGCGCTTTGCTGCCTTAACTCAATATCTTGAATTTTCGTTAATTGTTCAGGTGTCAACAATGCATCGATTTCCTTGCGTGCAGCCTCGGTTAGTTTCTTCGATTCTGCAGCCCATTTGTCATACTCTTTGCGAATTTCTTCGGTCTTGGCTTTGCGCTCTGCCTCATTCAGCTTGGTCCAATCTACCTGAGGCTGCTGCTTCCAGGCATTCTGCTGAAACTTCTTGCCAATTTCCTTGAGCTTCCCTACTTGCTCTTCCGTTAGGTTCACTTCTTTTTGCACCTGCAAAGAGCTAAGAATTTGATATGCAGGAAGGTAAAGATAATCACCCATTGCAGCACCGGGCTGGAATCCGCCACTACCTCCACCACCAAGAATTTGGGCGCGGACTGGGGCCTGATCTTGAGCCAGAGTAAACGAAACCATTCCCATGGCCATTACCATGCAACTGCTGAGTGTGAATTTCTTAAAGTATTTTTGCATGGTCATAACAACTCTTTCACGATTAGGGGGATTAATAACCAGGCACCAATTAAATCGCACGAACTTGTCTTGAAGTATCAGATGAAAACCTAACTCGAATTCACAAAAAAACAAATACGGTTGCTTGGCAGGAGGGTAATAATGATTAAGTGATTTGATTTTCGCACTTGGCTGAATTTTAGTCAAGCGCCATATTCTGCTTGTTTTCAAGATGTTATTGTATAAATACCGCACCTTTTCGCTTTGAATCAGCCTGCTTCAACCCTTCATTCTTTTATGACCTTGATTGCGATGCCCTGCATTAATAAAATTAGGATTATGCGGGATTGGTATATCGGTTGTGCCCAGCCTTCCCAAGGCTGTGAGAGGGGTCCGACTCCCCTATCCCGCTCTTTCACTTCTTACCTTTGCAATGAATTAAAATATTTCCTAGTGTTGCATTCTAGGTTGGTGATACGGCCCCTTCAGGGCCGTGGAGGCCAAGATTACCCTTGAAGTTTCCCAAGAATGGCTTCAACCCGTTCCATCAGCTTCAGCCCGCTTATATCCATCTTTGAGAAAGCAAACCACTTCTTGCCTAGGTCTTTCATTGACGCACCAAGATGATAGACGGTTTCGCCATCGAGAATAAGAAAGCGATCGTGACTTTCAGAAAATTCTTGAATGGTTATGAGTGAATACTGGGCATTGTGCTTAATGAGGTCCTGATTAAGGGCCTTGCTTATAATTTTAGTAAGAATCGTCGCACTGATGCCTTTCTTGCGTTTGGTAAGCTGCTGCAAAACGGTGTCATCTACAAAGTTGTCTATTAGAATAATGGAGCTTTTCGCCTGGCGCAGCAGGTCGTTGATAAATACATAGGCATCAAAGATTTGGCCATCAAAGAAGATACCTTGGGCCGGGTTCAAACTTTTGCTTTCCAGCGCATCGAACACTTTGTCAAAGCTGGCATCGGTCTTGATCTCTTGTAAGATCTGCCGTTTTTCCAGTATGTCCATGCGCTGGAACAAGCCGCCTTTTTCAGCTAGAATCCGGCGCATTCCGACAAAGGCCCTGATAATACGAATACTTGTTTGAATTGCAGTCTCGCTATGTAGGACAGCAGAGAGCATAGCAACACCCGGTTCGGTAAAAGCATAAGGGAGGTATTTCCGGTGCTTTCCCCGGCCAGTTTCTAATGTTGTAACTTGTAACCTTAAGTCAGCATCCGCGTTTAAGGTCACGGATTGTGACCTTAAAGAATCATATTCATTCTGCGTTAGTTGAAAGCGGAACGAATTCGGAAACCTTTCAATATTGCGTTTTACTGCTTGGTTAAAGACTTTGGTTTCAACCCCGTAAAGCTCTGCAAGATCCTTGTCGAACATCACCTCCACCGTACGAATATTATGTATAAGGCTGCGCAGATTTTCCTCTCGGAGCACCATAGCCATGTTTTCCTTATTCGCCATTGCCAAGTCCTTTCAAATCGAAACGGATTTGTGCCTCTAATTTGGCAAACTCTGCGAATTGGCCCTTTAACTCCGCCTCCAAATGCTTCCACTTTCGTTTAGTCTTTTAAAAATGGGAACTAAGCTTCCAAATCGCTTTGCCTGAGTGCAACAACAAAAGTATCCAAGTTCGAAGTTAAACTGAACCTAAGGCGACGCACACCAAGGCAATATACCCCAAACAGGATGTTTAAGATAGATAGTAAATTATGAGGAGCTAGAAAAAGTAATGACATTCAGACCTGACACCTTTTTCCCGTCATGCGGTATATGATGGCGATATTTATTTCCCTAGGGTTGCACCCTAGGCTGGTCAAACGGCCCCTTAAGGGCCGAGGATCTTCCGGCCTAAGGTTAAAGCTTGTTTCTCCCTTTTATCCTGCTTTACCTTTGGATTGATAATACCCAAAGCATATAATCATCTTCTGGCAAATACGTTCACTCTTTCCCGATTATCTTGGAACCGTCCAGAAACATCACTCATACAGGCACTTTCATCATGTTGAAAAATCGATCCTTAACTTTGCTTGCTACCAGCTTTTCCCTAATCGGCTTTTTGCTTGGTTCAACCCAGGTTTATGCGCAGGCAAAAATCCAGGAAGGTGAGATGGCCGGCTACCTTCTTGTTCCACATGAAAAAGTTCCCGAATCCTATAACGCAGGTTTCTCCATGTATGTTGCAGCATGGCCTTTGCTAAGCAAATACCCCGGAAACCGATTTCAAACCGGCCTGTTCGGCACATGGATGTTCGCACAATATCCTGAACCCAAACCCACTAAACTTTACTCCGATATCGAAGGCGGCCTAGGCTGGTGGAGAGATACACGGTTCGCAACCGAAACACCCAAGTTCATCATGGGCGGTGTTGCTCTCAACTTTAATGAATGGGCCAACGGACCAGGCGCAGGCAAAGGCAGAGATTGGACCAAGCCCAATGGCAAATATGGCGTTGCCCAACTCAGCCCCTGGTTGGTTTGGCCACCCGATGGAGTGAATTTAAAACAAGGCACTTGCGGCGAACTTCTTGGCTATGGATATCTTCCCTTGCCTTTAACTGATGTTAAACCAACCACTGCAGGAAAGAATGTGCCAACAGGCGATCAATCTTGGACACTGTTTTTAAACTCAGGAAACTTCAAGGGGCCGGTAGCATTCTTCACCCCTTATTTCTGGTCTCGTGCAACTGCTGAAAACACGGCATTGGCTGGCATGTTTTTAGATTCAAAGCCTTCGAGCCCGAACAAGGCAGTGCAGATGGAAACTCAGTATGTGCCTAGTTATCAGTCGGTGGATTCGAAAGGCGAGACTTATGCACGAATTGCGCCTACCTCTTTCCCAAGGGATGCCAACGGAGATTCAGCGGTGGTGCATCGTGTGACTGCGTACAACAAAAGCGCGCTTTGGGATTCGGTGAAGGGTTGGTTTGCAGGGGGCCCAAATGCAAGTGGCACAATCGATGTTAAGGGTGCAAGCGTTCATACCTTCAAAAGCAATGGCGGATCAACCTGGAGGATCTATACGCCTGATACCCCCAAAGAGAAAAAGACAACCCTGGCGTGGAATTCATTCGCGAGCCCCGTGGCACTTGATCAACACACCTATGGATATCGTTGGAATCAAAAGATGGTGACAAAAACAGATTCGAAGAATGGTTCATCATTAGTAACGCTGCCTGAATATTTTCATCTGGTGAAGATTGGAGATAAGAAGGCGGAGTGGGTTGTGGTGCAAGCGAAGGACGTGCCTGAAGAAACAGGGTTAACGAAGATAGAATTCAAGCGATCGAATGCGAAGCCCGCTGAGCCGTACATCACGCCTGAAGAAACACAGAGTTCCTGGAAGAAGCCCGGGCCAGTCGCGGGGCCCTTTCAAGCACACCTTGGGGATGGTAGCGTGGTCACCTATCATTGGTATCGATTTGCGGATCAACCCGCTATACTCAACGCAGATTTAACCGATAAAGAACGTGAAGCAATGCAGTTACGAGTGGAAAAGCTGCACAAGGCATGGACAAAAGAAAAAGAATACCTGCCTGCCCCCACCATTGGAAAACTGGCGGATCTTGATCCTGCTTTAATTGTAACCCCACCTAAAGGTTTTGAAATTGGTTATGTTCCAATCGCAACCAGACAAGGACCGAAGGAATAGATCGGGGTTTACTTACAAATCGATTGTGGTTTGGATATTGTGAAGAGAATAAAAAAGGTTCTTTTGTGAGAAATTATCGGCACGGCTGACCCAACCGCGTGGACCCGATCAATTTTAGTCTACGCTCCCAATAAGGAGTGTTGCTGAACTTCCCGCTAGACTCAGCACACAAAAGAACCTGCTTTTATTAATCGGCCTTGTTCAGGCCCGCTGGTTTATTAGCACCAACTAAGAGACGCATATATCTTTCCATACAATGATTGCAAGGGCAGTTTTTACAAAAACAGAGGAATTCCTCATGCCAAGTTTCCATTACGAAAGCATCATTGATCTTACCCACCCTATCAACTCAGCCATTCCTGTTTGGCCTGGGGATCCTGCGGTAGTTTTGTTCCCACTGAATCAGCTTGAAAAAGATGGTTTTAATCTGGGGGGCTTTACCATGGGGGAACATACAGGCACCCATGTGGGGGTGGCAGCACACTTTCATGACCACGAAACCACCCTCGATAAACTTCTACCAGCTTCACTTTTCAAACCCTGCGTAGTTATCGATGTCTCCAAAGAATGCGATGCAAATGCAGACTTCGAATTAACCTTGGATCATTTACAGCAATGGGAAAAATCCCATGGCATTGCCCCAGTAGGTTGCATTCTACTATTACACACAGGCTGGAGTAGGCATTTTGCAAGTGAGAAGTATTTCGGCAAAGATGATTCCAATGTTTTGCACTTCCCGGGATTTAGCTTAGAAGCAACCCGGTTTCTACTCGTACACCGGAACATATCAGGATTGGGAATTGATACTGCAGGAATCGAGCCGGGCAAAGATTCTAACTATAGCTGTAACAAGGTTTTGCTTCATGGGCAAAGAATCCACCTCGAGAATTTAACCAACCTTGATAAACTGCCTGCAGTTGGGGCCCACTTGTTTATAGGAGCATTACCCATTGAAGGTGCGACAGGTTCGCCCGCCCGGGTGATCGCACTAGTACCCTAATTAAATTCCT
>CAJCCR010000397.1 GCA_903960945.1 uncultured Planctomycetaceae bacterium | reverse complement strand
GATGGCAGTGGCCCTAACAAAGGTAAAACCATTCTGGGTATTTACGAAATCAATGGAGATGAATTCAAATGCTCATTTTCCCCACCAGGCAAACCAAGACCAACCAAGTTCACCACGGAAAAAGATGAGAGCGGCCAATGGGTTCACATCTGGAAGCGTGTGAAATAACAAGCCTTCAGTTTTAATTGCGAAAGCCCTGTGAGTGTTTTAATCACTCGCAGGGCTTTCTGCTTTTCCTATCGGCAAAAATCGACAGATTAAACTTTTACTTATTACGCTATATTCGAATTAGGGGAAGGTTTTCGTTTGTCTTAAATTTCATGCCATGAGTTGGGGCAATTTTACAACCCGTTCTTTCACAATTTGGGCTGCATAACCTAGACAAGCATCGATATCTGTATTTTGCAAGGAGGGATAATTCTCCAAAATCTTATCTCTTGTTTCACCCGCTGCTAGGTTGTCAAGAATTACCGAAACTGGAATTCTTGTGCCTTTGATACATGCCTTGCCATGACAAATGTTGGGGTCTACTCCTATATGATTTTCCCAATGCATGGGTTTCGCCTTTTCTAAAGCTTTCCAACATAAAAATTTTCACTTCTGTTATTGTACCATATTTATGAAGAAATATGTCTTTCTGCTTTTTCTATCGGCAAAAAGTATCCCATCATAAGCTGCATTCCCCTATAGACATTTCTCATGCACATTCAAAAGCCATTATGCTATCTTAAAGCCTCGAGATTCAAACTTGACTCAGGAATAAATCCCATGCGAACTTTATCTGCCATTCTCTCCGTAATATTTCTTTTCTGCTCCAACCTATTGGCAGATACCCTTACGATCAACACGCCCCTTGATTACCAGATCGTTCAACGCAGTTCGAAGGATAAAGGTAAAATCGTTGTTGCAGGAAAACTTGAAACAACCAAAGCCGAGGTCGGTGCTATTGAGGCCCGATTAATTGGCAAAGGAATAAAAGGAGACTGGCAAAAACTGCTCGCTACCCCCAAAGGCGAATCTTTCAGGGGCAATCTAGAGGCGCCGACTGGTGCTTGGTACGCAGTTGAAGTTCGTGCCCTTGAACAAAACATCCCTTTCATTTCGGCATCGGTGGCCCATGTGGGCGTGGGTGAAGTTTTTGTCATCGCAGGTCAATCCAACTCCGCCAACCACGCAGAAGAAAAACTCAGCCCGAAATCTGACAAGGTTGTTGCATTCGATGGCAAGAGTTGGAAAGTAGCAAATGATCCCCAGCCCGGCGCAAGTGGCGGCGGTGGTAGTTTCATCCCTCCATTCGCTGATGCAATCGCTGAACAATTCAATGTCCCTGTCGGAATCGTAGCTACGGGTGTAGGCGCTAGTAGCATCCGCGAATGGCTTCCCGAAAAAACAACTTTCCCTAACCCGCCAACGCTTCTAGGCAATGTGAACAAGCTTGATTCCGGTGAATGGGAAAGCAAAGGTATTATCTTTCAACGCTTGGTATCGAAGTTGCAACCACTTGGCAATCAAGGGTTCAGAGCAGTGCTTTGGCATCAAGGGGAATCTGATGCTAACCAAGCAGACCCAAAACGCACCTTGAAAGGCGAGCTCTATCAGAAATATTTGGAACAACTCATTCGTGATAGCCGTAGGGAAGTGGGTTGGGATTTCCCATGGTTTGTTGCTCAGGTTAGTTATCATTCGCCAGCAGACCAAGGATCTGAAGATATTCGTAATGCCCAAAAAGCACTGTGGAACAACACCCTTGCCCTCGAAGGCCCAGACTCGGATAAGTTGGGAAGTGAATACCGGGATGGAAACGGTAAAGGCGTGCATTTCAATGGCAAAGGTCAGAGAGAACATGCAGCTCGCTGGGTAGAAAAAGTAGCTCCTTGGCTTGAAAAGCAACTTGTAAATCCTTCCCAAACCAGCACCATCGGCCCTGCGAAGGGAACTCTTCTCATCGTGGGTGGTGGCGGTAAAGATGCTGGAATCATGAAGAAATTTCTCGAGCTTTCTGGTGGAGATAAGGCAGTAATTGCTATAGTGCCTACCGCACTTGAGGGCGACAAATTTGATAATGACTCAAGGCCCGCGCCTGCTTTACGCAAGGCCGGTGCTGCAAAAGTTTTTGTACTTCATACCCGCGATAAAAAAGTTGCAGATACTGATGAATTCGCTTCTATGCTTAAACAAGCGACCGGGGTTTGGTTTGATGGCGGCAGGCAATGGCGCTACGCAGATAGCTACCTCAACACTAAAACCCAGAAAGCTTTGTTTGATCTTTTGGATCGTGGTGGAGTGATTGGCGGCAGCTCTGCGGGTGCTTCCATCCAAAGTTCGTACATGGTGCGAGGCGCTCGCGAAGGCAATACCCTCATGATGGCGCCAGGCTATGAAACAGGATTAGGCTTCCTTAAAGATTCTGCAATTGATCAACACCTTATCAAGCGTAAGCGAGAAGATGATCTTATAGCTGTGGTGCAAAAACATCGGCACCTTCTTGGCATTGGAATTGATGAAGATACCGCAGTGATCATAAAGGGAAACACTCTGGAAGTCATAGGTTTGAGTAAAGTAGCTATTTATGATCCTGATCGTAAACCTGCAGAGGGCGAGAAGTTTTATTTCTTTTTAAGCGCAGGCGAGAAGTTCGATCTAAAGACGCGGGAAAAACTACCATGATTCTGCAAACCCTCCTTTTTTTGAATTGTTTGTCAGTTGCGGCACAAGATACGAACATTCCCATTAGGCCCAATATTCTTTTCGCAATCGCAGACGACTGGGGCGTCCACGCAGGCGCTTATGGTACCTCTTGGGTGAAAACTCCAAACTTCGATCGTGTAGCAAAACAAGGCATTCTCTTTCGCAATGCTTTTACCCCCAATGCCAAATGCGCCCCATCTCGTGCCTGCATTCTTACAGGTAGAAATTCTTGGCAACTTAAAGAAGCTGCCAACCATCTTTGTTACTTCCCCAAAGAATTTAAGGGATGGGGTGAGGCGCTTTCAGAAAACCAATGGCAAGTAGGCCATACTGCAAAGGGTTGGGGCCCGGGTGTTGCACTGGATGACAAAAACAAACCCAGGCAGATGACTGGGAAACCTTTCAATGATCATAAAAGCCCGACCCTGACCAACGGCATCAGCAACAATGATTACGCTGCGAACTTTAAAGATTTTCTCAGCACCACTTCGAAGGAAAAACCTTGGGCCTTCTGGTACGGTGGGCTAGAGCCCCATCGTAGTTATGAATTTGGCTCTGGCGTTGCAAAGGGCGGTAAAAAGCTTTCTGACATTCCCAAAGTGCCCGGGTATTGGCCCGATAATGATACCGTTCGAAATGATATGCTCGATTATGCATTCGAGGTGGAACACTTTGATAAGCATTTGGGAAGGATGATTGATGAACTGGAAAAACAAGGATTATTGCACAACACCCTTATCGTTGTGACCTCCGATCACGGTATGCCATTTCCTCGCTGCAAGGGCAGTGCCTACATCGATTCCAATCATGTGCCCTTGGCGATTATGTGGAAAAAAGGCATTACCAACCCGGGAAGAGTGGTGGATGATTATGTGAGTTTTATAGATCTAGCCCCCACATTTCTTGGTGTTGCAAATCTTGATTGGAAGAAGTCGGGGATGGCACCAACTCCGGGATTAAGTCTTCAAGATTTATTTGCTTCTGCAAAATCTGGTTCCATCAATCCGGTTCGGGATCATGTTCTTATTGGAATGGAAAGGCATGACATTGGCAGACCGGGCGATGTTGGTTATCCCATTCGTGGGATCATCAAATCTAATTTGATCTATCTTCATAACTTTGAACCTTCGCGCTGGCCTGCCTGTAATCCGGAAACAGGTTATTTGAATGTGGATGCAAGCCCCACCAAGAGTTTGATTTTGGAAGATCACCGAAGCAACCCTACAGATAAGTTTTGGAACTGGTGTTTTGCAAAGCGCCCTGGTGAAGAACTTTACAACCTTGAGAAAGACCCTGATTGTTTAAATAATCTCGCCTTGAATCCTGCCAATGCAGAACTCTGTGACTCCCTGAAAAATCAGATGTTTGCAAAATTGAAGGCAGAAAGCGATCCACGCATGGAGGGTAAGGGCAATATTTTTGACGAATACGTGCACTCCAACAAAGCTCATGTGAACTTTTATGATCGCTACATGAAAGGTGAAAAATTGAAAGCAGGCTGGGTCAACCCTTCCGATTTCGAAAAGAAACCCCTCGATTAAAATCTTTCCTCACCAAGGAACAACATCATGCTTAGGCGACAATGGTTGAAACATTCTGCAGCAGGCCTTCTTCTCGCCACTACTCTTCCTCAAAATAGTGATGCAGGCCAGGTTAAGAAGCGAATTAAAGTTGGGCAGATAGGCGTGGGGCATGCTCATGCAAGCAAGCTTTCTGTCTACCGGGCTTCCCCCGATTACGAAGTGGTTGGAATTGTTGAACCCGATGAAGCGCTTAAGAAAAGCGCAATGGCACAGGCCGTATATAGCAATTTGAAATGGATGACACGCGATGAACTATTGAACATCAAGGATCTTGATGCAGTGCTTGTAGAAACCCGGGTTGCTGATCTATTAAACACTGCTGAGGTTTGCATTACTGCGGGCAAGCATATTCATCTTGATAAACCCGCAGGCGATAACCTGGCACAGTATAAACGCATCCTTGATAATGCGAAAAAGCAAAACCTTCTCACCCAGATGGGATTCATGTATCGCTACAATCCCGCTGTTGTTCTACTTCGTGACTTCCTTAAAAAAGGCTGGTTGGGCGATATCTTCGAAGTGCATACCGTCATGAGCAAAGTAGTTTCACCTGCCGAAAGAAAACAGCTTGCCAAGTTCAAGGGTGGCATCATGTTCGAACTGGGTTGCCATATCACTGATCTTGTCATTGGCATTCTGGGCAAACCAACCAAAGTGGAAGGATTCAACCAGCATGCCTCAACAATTGATGATGGTTTGATGGACAATATGCTTGCAGTGCTCACCTATCCGAAAGCAATTGCAAGTGTCAAAACATCTGCCATGGAAGTTGAAGGAGGCAGCAGAAGGCATCTGGTGGTATGTGGCAGCGAAGGAACATTCGAGATCGAACCTTTGGATAATCCATCGGTAAAGCTTTCACTTTCAAAACCACGGGGTGAATACAAGAAGGGCACACAGGTAATTAAATTCCAAGGGTTCAACCGCTATGTTGCAGATGCAGCAGACATGGTTCGCATTATTCGTGGAGAAAAGCCTTCCGACTTTTCCTATGATCACGACTTTGCTGTTCAGGAAACTCTGCTGCAAGCTTGCAAGGTACTATAAGACGCTTAATATTAAGAGGATTTTTCATGAAACATCATGTGCTGGTTATTCTTGGACTCTTGTTGGGTAATACTCTTCATGCTGCTGAAAAAGAGACTCCACCTCAATTTGACTGGGTGATCCAAGCGGGTGGTAAACTGCATGATAAAACTCGTGGCATCGCAGTGGATGGCAAAGGCAATGTCTACCTTACAGGCGAATTCACAGGCACCGCAACTTTTGGCGAGTTCACCCTCACCAGCAACAAGCTCATGGATTTCTTCATCGCCAAGGTTGATCCTAAGGGAAAGTTCCTATGGGTACGCAGTGGTGGCGGTTCGAAAATAGATCGTGGTTACGCAATCACAGTGGATGATGCGGGAAATTCCTATGTGACTGGACATTACGAAAGTACCGATGCAAAATTTGAAGAAGTATTGCTTCCGAATTCAGGTGATTACGATATTTTTGTCGCAAAGTATAACCCTTCGGGAAAGATGCTTTGGATTAAAACCGCTGGTGGCAAAGGCTACGATTACGGCCATGGCATCGCAGTTGATTCCCTCGGAAACTTATTTGTGACAGGCGTCCTTACAGGCGAAGGAACCTTTGATGAAATTAAACTTTCAGAGCCTGGTTCATCACGCGTTTTTTGTGCCCGCTACACCACCGATGGCAAACTTCTCTGGGTTAAAACTCCCCAGGGCAAAGGCAACAGCAGCGGCCATGGCATTGCAGTTGATGGTAAAGGTAATTGTTTTGTGGGTGGCCATACCGGTGGCGAAGGTTCGTTTGGCGATATCAAACTCACCAACGCAATGGGTAGAGATATTCTGGTTGCAAAGCTTGATGCCTCTGGGAAGGTGCATTGGATTGCACAGGGGCATGGCAGCAGCGGGGCTATGATTCATGAAATCACCGCAGATAAAAATGGCAATGTCTGGGCCTCTGGAATGTTCAAGGGCGATCTCAAGCTCAAAGATAGGGTGGTGAAAAGCAATGGCGATAGCGATTTATTGCTGATGAGTTTCGGAGCTGATGGATCAGAACTTTGGACCAAAACCGCGGGTGGCCCAGGCATCGATTACGGTCTGGGTGTAGCAACCGATAACCAGGGTAATTCATTCCTTACCGGTTCATTTACTGGAAAGGTTTTGTTTGAAGGCGAAGAGAAAACCTCTTCAGCATCTGCAGATATTTTTGTCATCAGTTTTGATCGGGCTGGAAAAGCTCGCTGGTTTAACCAAGTTCCTGGCAAGGGCACCGATCACGCCTACAGCATAGTTGCAGATACTTCAGGCAATCTTTATCTTTCTGGGGCTTGCAGTGGTAATGCAATGTTTGGCAAACATGAGTTAACAAACCTAGGCAGCAACGATATCTTTCTGGCAAAACTAAAAACCAGATAGAGGCTCAACCTAAGCTAACATTAAGCACGGGTGAAAACCGGACTATTCAAAGTGCCCGTGCTGTCTGCAAAAGATTCCTTCTCGACCCCGATAGATCGCAGGATACTCAGGTGCATATTCGACATGCGGGTTTCGTTGTTTTTCCAATAGGTGCCATGCTTTAAACCCATCTTGGCGCCACCTGCAATCAAGGTTGGAAGATTCTTTGGATTATGCGTGGTGCTTGCACCACTACCAAACAGCACAATCGTGTTATCAAGTATGCAGCCATTCTTATCTTTATACTTGTTCAACATTTCAAGGAAATGTGCAACCTGCTGGCTCAGGAAGAGATCATACTTTGCGAAGTCCAACTGGCCCGCCTTATCGTTTGCATGGGAAAGACCATGATGGGTTTTTGATAGTTTCAATTTCAGTGGGAAGGTATCACTGATGCCCATACCATCTTCACGATTCAACATGAAAGTCACAGATCTAGTGATATCAGCATCAAATGCCAATGCGATCAGATCGAACATATTACGATAATAATCCGCGGGCTCACCCTCGGAAGTTACATTAAGGTTCAAATGCGAATAATCTTGTTTCTTTAATGGTACATCAACCCATTTCTCGGAAGAGATCAAACGAGATTCAACTTCATTAAGGGAAGTAAGATACTGCTCCAACCTTTCACGATCAGATTTACCCAACACATTATTCAGCGCCTTGGTGCTTTCAACCACTGCATCAACTAGTTTAATGCGACGCTTGAGATCTTCGCGTTCTGTTTTCATAGAATCACGATCGACTCGGAACAACCGGTTGAATATTCGTCTGGGGTTGTTTTCTGCAGGGATAGGCCTGCCTTCCAAGCTGTACGAGATCGTACCGGTGCGTGATAAAAATCCGGTACCTGCATCGATCGATAATACCAACGAAGGTTGCCTGCAGAATTGTTTGGTATGCTGCGCGATCACTTGATCCAAGCCCGCAGAATTATAACTTCCGGGTTTCGGATTATGAAGCGGGGCCCCCGTCAGCCACATATCAGAACATACATGAGGATCGGCTTTGGGCCCACTTGGGTGATACAAACCGCCCATGAAACTCAGTTGATTACGGAAAGGGCTAAATGGTTCAGTAGATTTACCAAAAACAAAATCGTTGCCATTTTTCGCCGAGGGAAACCAGCTCCAATCATCCATGCCATGTTCCGCTCGGGGTAGCGACATACCATTGGCGGTATAGATTGCGCAAAATCGTTTGGGGATTTGTTCAGCAACTTCCGAACCCATGGCATCCAAAACGGGCAAAGCCATCGCAACTCCACCCACGCCCATGAGGAAAGCTCTGCGATCTAATTGTTGGGTTGAACTCATTGGTTTCTCTGCTTGGTGTGCTCTAGGGGTCACTGGCATTGTAATGATACTCTACTTTTCGGTAAATATCCTGCTATTGACGACAAAAAGAATCATATCCTGCATCAAATATCCATCCGCTTTCAATTTTAACCCTTCTTTTTTGAGAAACTCAAGCTCATTGAAGGAAAGATTTCTCCCGGTGGCATATATCGCAAGATGTTTCAACATACTAAAAGCAAGTTGGTCGATCCGATCATTTGTCAGATAGTGTTTTAGATCATCAAACCCTTGAACTTCTTTTTTGTCGGGAAGTACCGAACGGGCATCGATCTTCTGCAACTTTAATCGACCGCCCGCATCGAATTCTTCAAGCGGGATTCCCCAAGGATCAATTTTCGCATGACACTGGGTGCAGCCCTTTTGGTTGCGATGCTGCTCAAGCCTTTCGCGAAGAGATAACTTTTTTGAATCTTCAGCAAGTGCGGGCACATTGGGTGGCGGGTCATCGGGTGGTTCTGCAATGATTCTTCGGGCAAGCCATGCGCCACGCTTTACCGGGTTGGATTCACGCCCATCCGAAAGCCCCGCCATGATTGCAGCCTGACCCAGAAATCCCCCCAGCTCTTTTCTGCCATGTTGGACGGGAAGGAAATCAAAACCACTTTGAGATTTATCACCAAGGTCGTAATAACTTGCAACAACCTCGTTAGCAAGGATGAAGTCGGACTCAACAAGATTCTTAACGGGCAGATTATTTCGAATCATATATTGAAGGTATTGGCCTGGCTCTTTGAGTAGTTCCGCCCTCGTATCTCTGGTTAGTTTTGGGAACTGCTTTCGATCGGGCTCCAATACCTGAAACTTTTCAAGCGCAAGCCATTGCGATGCATATTCATCAATGAATCCAGAAAATCGTTTATCAGCAATCAAGCGCAGAGCTTCAGCATTAATCTGGCTACGAAGTTCGCCTGTTGATGCAAGCTTCAACGCCCTTTCATCGGGCGGGCCGTTCCACAAAAAATAAGAGAGCTTCGAAGCTAATTCGTAATTGTCCAATGGCTCGGGATTGGGCGTCTGGCTGTTCTCAATCAAGAATAAAAACTGGGGCGAAGTAAGCACTACTTGGAGTGCATCTTTAATACTTTGCTGAAAGCTGTTCCCCGATTTGATCGATTTTTCAAACACTCCAAACAACGCTGCTTCTGTTTCTTTATTAATCGGAGAACGAAATGCTCGAGCAGCAAATTCCCTGATAATCTTCCTGGCATAAGCAGTAACATCATCTTTGTTATCAAAATCAATGAAGATATTCTTATGAGCTGCAGGTGGCCAAGTTTCATAAAACGGTCCTTCAAACTCCACCGAACTTATCAACAATCTTGGCATTTCACGGCCATCGGTGTATTCACTATGAACACCTATTTCGCGAACTCCAGCGAGGTAGTTAACATTATCTTTTTCTACTTCGGGGTTCGGGTAATTTCGAATAGCACCCTCGAACACAAACGCAGTCGGCTTATTAGAAGTAATTGGTTTTGGTGCGCCTATAAGGGCAAGTGTACTACCGCAGTCACGCCGAAATCCCATGGAGACCCCAAGCTGTAGCGTGCGCTTTTCAAACAGATTAAACCTCTGGGCAAGTTCATGCGTTTCGGGCAAAGGAGTAAAAACAATCCGATCAAAACTTTTTGCACCAGTTGTTTGAGCATTTACTTTAGCCTCTCCTGCAGGCAGCCTAACAACTACAAACGCTGGCTGGTTTAGTGTGCCCGAGAATTGTCTTTCTCCTATGGAAAGTGTCAACTCCGAAGATTTCTCGCGGGGTTGCTGCACAAATTTCCTACCGGGCTCTACCAGAGCTTGTATTTCAGATTCAGCCAACGCCCTCTGATAAATTCTAACCTGACTCAACTCGCCTTTGAATTGCTGTGCATCTTGAATACGCCCCAGATAAAGATCAACCTTCGGGTTATCCAAATTTGCTGAACCAATCGCGCCCTTGCCCACCAAGAATCCATTAACATACAAACGCGTTTCGTTACTACCACGGCGCACCACCGCTGCAACATGCTGCCAAGCGTTGGCTCGAATCGTACCTGGGGGCGAACTAACGGTGCCATTAGATTGATTATCAGGGCCAGCCGTTTCGATTCGAAGCACGCCCTTGTTATTGGGCATATCAAGATACCAGCCATTGGTCCAACTGTACTTCCCAAGACAAACAATCCCGGCCTGCCTGAGTTGAGTCGGATGAATCCAAGCAGCAACTGTAAACTCGCCATCCTTAACATTCATCGATTCATTACGGGGAATTAAAACCGAATCACCATTACCATCGAGGGAGAGTGCTTTGCCAAAAGGCGAATTGATAAACTTGGCATCGCCTTGAAGTTGCCCTGCAAGATTTTTTGTATCGGGATTACTAAGCGCATTGCCATTCAAAGGCCAATTTCCGATCAACTTATAACCTAACCGAGAAGAATCCTGCTTGGCAAGTTTTTCGCGAGTTGCAGCATGTACATCAACCTGATAAATACCTGCCTGCTTGATCATGATGGAGGCGGAATCTGATGGATTGCTACAAACAACAACATTTTCAGAATTTGAAGATTGAGCAGTTGTACCCGGATCTAACAGCAGGCCATCATCATATTTTGCAGCATTAACCGTTATGCGGAAACGGCCCTGATTGGGTAGCTCACGAAGGGCAATTTTAAAGTTTGCCCTAGGGCCATAAGTACTATCAACGCCAAAGATTTCAGCACTAGGAATCGCAGGGCGCAATAATAATCCTTGCGGTACCGTGCTATATGCCAAACCCTTGGGATAGCCAGTGGTGCCACGCATGCATGCATAAACGGCATGGTAGATACTGTCGTAATCTCGCCAGCCACGAACGGTACCATTACCCGCATACCCTTCTATGAAACGAAATTTCGTCTGCATGATAAAAGGGTCAAAAGCAAAACTTTTAATGGGGTTAGTTTGAGTCACCTTGAAATCTTTATTGTTAAGCAGAAGGCTGTTGGCGCCCAAGATAAGTTGGTCAGGGCAAGGATTGTTATTAATGGCTGTACCCAGATCCATACGAAAGTTTTGTATGATGGGCTTTGAATTTACATCCACAATACATTCTTTGAGTGCTTTGTCTGCTATTTCAAAATACGATTCCAAAAGCAACGGAGAAAGTTGCAAGGTGGCTTGGTTGTTTAAAAACCCATCACGAGAAACTGCATCGGGTGGCAAGATATCAGTAAAGTTATCTTCTATCTTCAGCAGCTCTCGAAGCGTGTTTTTATACTGGGCTACGGTTAGCCTTCTCGCACCGCCATTCTTGGGCGTTGGCCTTAGCCTAGCGATATCTGTGGAACTCTTGATCCAAGATATCAGGTGCTGGCGCTCTATTTTTGTTGGTTGTGCCTTTCCTTTTGGGGGCATCTCTTCATCCTTGACCTGATGTAAGATGGCATCCCAAAGGCGGATCTCATTATCTGCAAACCCCGCAGTAAGCTGATCCACTCGAATCCCTGAATTCATCTTCTCTGCGTTATGGCATTGAATGCAGTATTGTTTCAAGAATGGAGCTGCATGCTTTTGAAAACCAGACTCGATTGCGGTGGGTTGGGCAGCATGAAGCTCAACTGTTAAAAACAGGAAAGTAATCATACTGCTAAATTTAATCATGCAACGAATAGTTTGAGACATATTTACACTTGAGTACGGTAGGTTAACCAAGGCCTTAATTACAGTTCCATATTAATCAAAATCTTCTCGATATCCGCATTTTTTAACAAAGAATTGCTATTTTTCCTGCATTAGGGTTCGATCTTTCGGACAGAACTGATTTTAGGATTGCCCATTCAGGCTTCTTCATCAAATATCTTCATTCTTTATAAAATCGTGCTTTCGCTGGTATTAACGCTATTTTTGCCTTACCATAATTCTTGCTATTGTTATCCCTGCCTGTATTTTTCTGGAAACATGAACCATGAAACTCAAACTTGCATCCGCTTTTATTTCTGGATTACTCTTGGCGCCCCTGTTTGTTTCTGGGGCCGATATTCTCCCTTCGGATAAACGATTGGCGCCACCCAAAGATCTCAATGGCTACTTTCCCTTTCACCCGCCCCAAACCAAAATCGAATGGGATACCCGAGCAGAATTTGTGCGAACACAAATCCTACTTTCACAAGGCCTTTGGCCCATGCCCACCAAGACTCCCCTTAAAGCTGTGATACATGGCAAAATAGATCGCCCCGATCACACCGTCGAAAAAGTCTATTTCGAAAGCAGCCCCGGATTCTTTGTCACAGGGAATCTCTACAAACCAAAAAATGTGAAGGGCAAAGTCCCAGGCGTTTTGTTCGCCCACGGCCATTGGAAAGATGCCCGACTAAGCGAAGAAGCACCGAATAAAGTTCGTCACGAAATCGCAACCGGCGAAGAACGATTTGAAAAAGGTGGTGTTAGCAGATTTCAAGCAATGTGCATTCAACTCGCACGCATGGGCTGCGTTGTTTGGCAATGGGATATGCTCAGCGATTCTGATTCCCACCAGTTCTCTCGTGAAGTTGTTCACACCTTCGGCAAACAACGACCCGAAATGAATAAAACCGAAAACTGGGGCCTCTATAGCCCACAAGCCGAATCTAATCTTCAGAGCATCATGGGTCTGCAAACTTGGAACGCTATTCGCTCCATGGATTTCTTACTCAGTATTCCTGAAGTAGATTCAGAACGCACCGCAATGACAGGCGCAAGTGGTGGTGGAACCCAAACCATGCTGCTTGCTGCAATCGATCCCCGCTTAAAACTTTCATTCCCCGCAGTCATGGTCAGCACCTCAATGCAAGGCGGTTGCACCTGCGAAAATTCCTCTATGCTTAGAGTAAACACAGGCAATGTTGAATTCGCTGCACTCTTTGCGCCCAAACCACAGGGCATGACTACCGCAAACGATTGGACCAAGGAAATGGCAACCAAGGGGTTCCCAGATCTTAAGAAACTTTACACCACTTTGGGAAAACCTGAGAATGTAATGCTGCATCGGGGCGAGCATCACCCGCACAATTACAACTCACTAAGTCGCTCTGCTTTTTTCACCTTCTTAAATCATCACTTTAAACTCGGCCACAAATCCCCTGTGATTGAAAATGATTTCGATCCTCTTACCCCTGCACAACTCACCGTATGGGATGCAGAACACCCTGAACCAAAAACAAATGGCCCGGATTTCGAACGCTACCTTTTAAAATACTTTAAGGATGATTCCGAAAAATTATTGCAACCCAGCACTTCCTCTGCCGCTGCGCTGCGCAATGGCATTGGCAAAGCGGTTGAAATCATCATTGGCAGATCCTATGCGCAAGCAGGTGATTCTGATTGGATTCTCAACGATAAAAAAGATAAAGGTAAGTATGTTGAAATGACAGGAATCATTCGCAACAAAACTTATGCAGAGGAACTCCCCGTTACTTGGCTTTACCCCAAGGAATGGAAAGGCCAGGCAGTTGTTTGGCTTGATGATGCGGGAAAATCTTCCCTTTACAATGCAGATGGCTCCGTCAAAACGGGCGTTCAAGAACTTTTGAATGCAGGGGCTACCGTCATGGGTGCAGACCTTCTATTCCAAGGTGCATTCTTAAAGGATGGCAAACCCATGAAGCAAACCAGACTTGTTTCTAACCCGAGGGAGTTTGCTGGTTTCACTTACGGTTATAACCACACCCTTTTTGCTCAACGCACCCACGATGTGCTTACCCTCACCCGTTTTCTTAAAACCGCAAAGATTGGTTCGCATCCTCAACCCACCTTGATTGGTGTGGCTGGCTTTGGGGAAATAGGCCCCGTCGTTATTGCTGCACGTGCTCTTGCAGGCGATGCTATCGACCGTGCTGCTGTTGATACCAAAGGTTTCCGCTTCTCGAACCTTCTGGATTACCGCGATCCTAGCTTCCTTCCAGGGGGCTCCAAGTATCTGGATCTTCCAGGCATGATGGCGCTTAACGCACCCCATGCAATCTGGGTTGCAGGAGAAACTAAAACTCCCGCCTTTGTTTCAGATATTTACACAAAAGCAGGGGCCGCAACCAAGTTTAACCTTTATGCAGGGGATGCTTCCAAGCAAGAACTCGAAGCAGGTAAATGGCTCGTGAAGTAAGGCGGAAGGCTCTACTTCAATAACCGTGCGAGTGCAGAATGGTAGCACACGGCTATTAGAATATTAAAACATTTAATTTATCGCTTTACTCCATTACAACATTTGGTAATGTTTGTTTAGGATGATCCTTTGCCCAGAGGATGTTTAATGTCTTTTAAAAACCAATTTTTAATATGCTTATCAAGCACAAATAATAAACATATTTACAATGGTGCGTTTAAAACCTCTCCAAGAAACAACAGGTGAGATAATGAAAGCGTATGCCCGATGAAAAAGAAATCTGTTTCAACCAAAAAGCCCTTTATAACAAAGCCCAGAACTAAGGGTATTAATCCTCTTATCGCTGAAGTCAGACGGTTGATCAACTCGACCCGTCATGCGATTGCGAATTCCATCAACTCTTTTCAAGTTTACACCAATTTTGAGATTGGCCAGCGGATAGTCGAACATGAACAGCAAGGGGAAAAGCGTGCTGCATATGGAACAGCTTTATTAAAAGAGCTGTCTCAAAAACTTACAAAAGAGTTTGGACGAGGCTTTTCAGAAGACAATCTTTCCAATATGAGAAAGTTTTTTTTGACCTATAAAGACCAAGTCTCTCAATTTCCGAGAAGGCTTCTCGGAAATTCAAAAAGCTCAATTAGCCCTGCAATTCGTGACATATCGGCCTCAACCCCAATTTCCGAGAAGCCTTCTCGGAAATTGCTTCTCACCCTAAGTTGGTCCCATTACATACTGCTTCTCACCATTAAAGAAACTGCAGAGCGCAAGTTCTACGAGATCGAATCTACCAATGAAAGCTGGTCTGTCCCCGAGCTTAGGCGTCAAAAATCTTCTTGCTTATACGAACGCCTGGCTTTAAGCCGTAATCCAGCAGGAGTCAAGCGTCTGGCTGAAAAAGGGCAAATCATCAAAAAACCGGAGGATATTTTTAAAGAGCCTTTAGTTCTCGAGTTTCTTGGGCTTCCTGATAAAGCAAACTATTCTGAATCAGATCTTGAATCCTCGCTTATAAATCATCTGGAAAAATTCCTACTCGAACTTGGCAAAGGATTTCTTTTCGAAGCCAGGCAAAAACGCTTTACTTTTGATGATGACCACTATTTTTTGGATCTCGTATTTTACAATCGACTTTTGCGCTGCTATGTAATTATCGATTTGAAAATTGATAAACTCACCCATCAAGATCTTGGACAAATGCAGATGTATGTTAATTGGTTCGACCGCAATATAAAACTTCCTGAAGAAAACGCTACGATAGGCCTATTGGTATGCAAATCAAAAAAGAACGCAATCATCGAATTAACCCTGCCTAAAGGCGCAAACATTCATGCCCGCGAATACCAGCTTTACTTGCCCTCAAAAGAATTGCTAAAGAACAAACTACTCGAATGGATTCAAGAAGAAGATAATACACAAGGAAACTAATTACCATTTTAACCCCAAGGAAGCCTTGAACCTAAGCCATGCTCATCGGCCTCCTACGCCTTTTTAAACTTTTACAACACCTTTAATTCTTTGTGACTTTAGATTTTTCATGAAAACCTTTGACAGCTTATTAATCCTATGATTTTATGATTTCATTATGACAAATATTCAGAATGAAAACCTTGTTCCAAAGCCCTCAATAGCTCGCAGTTCCGCTATTGATTACCTTAGAGCTTTGATGACGATTTTTGTTTTGATTTTACATGATATACTGGCTTACCCATCTTGGGGAAAATTTGATCCAGCAGATTATGCTAAACATTCCGCAGCACCCATCATTGACCCGAACAAGTGGGGTGGCTTTGATGTAGTTGGCCCGCTGTTAAATCTTTTTTTCATGGCATTAATGTTTTTCATCTCAGGGCTTTTTGTCTGGAAAAGCCTAGTAAAAAAAGGATCTGTGCATTTTCTTAAAGACCGAGGGCTAAGGCTGGGTATTCCTTTTATAATTTCACTTACAGTGATAATGCCCTTGGCATATTATCCTTCTTTTTTAATGACTGGGGCCACTACTGATTTTTTCTCTTACTGGGCGGGTTGGTCATGGTTTAGTGGACCAGCTTGGTTCATATCGATGCTACTCGTTTTCAATCTGCTCGCAGTTCTCTGCTTTTGGGTTTTCTCAAAATCAACAATCGCTCTTCCTGCAATCGTATTCACAAAACCCCTGGTTTTCTTTTTAACCCTTTTGACATTATCATTGGCAAGTTTTCTCCCATTGCTGTATGTGTTTGGACCGTTCCAATGGATTGCTTTTGGGCCACTGGTAATAGGCCAGGGATGCCGTTTCATTTTGTATCTGGTTTATTTTTTTGCGGGCGTCGCTGTGGGCGCCTATGGGTTAGACAAAAGTATTCTTGCGCAGGAAGGGCCACTTTCAAGGCAATGGTTTTTTTGGGTGATTGCTTCAATATTCAGTGCCTTGTTTTTTTTGATCACTTTTTCGAGCGTGCACCTCGATCGAACTGCGAAATGGGGTGCCCCTGAGGGTTGGATAAAAGTGGGATTTTCTATGACCGTTTATTGTACGACCGTAAGTATTACCTTCATTGCTTTGTTCCTTCGATTCGCCAACACTCGATATTCAATCATTGATAACCTGTGTGATAATGCTTACGGCATCTACTTGGTTCATTACCCATTTATCGTCTGGTCGCAATACGCATTACTCGGCTCATCGATGCCCGCAATTTCCAAGGCATTGATTGTATTTATAATAACCCTGGGGCTAAGTTGGGGAACAACCGCATTACTCCGGTCAATTCCTGGAGTTCGTAAAATCTTATAATTTGGGCTTTGATTAAAACCCAAGTTCCAATGGTATTGATTAATCTTGCCTTAAATGCCGATATTAACATTAGCATCCAAGTTTTCAATTGTATCAAACAGTTAAAAACGGCTATAATAATGAAGGTATAGATCCCGCCTAAGAATTTAGGACCGAAAGCCATGCCAGAAATAAAAGGTTGCACAAGTTTTCGCAAAGCAGAGACAAAAAGCCGTCGCGAATTCATGAAGATAGGCGCCCTCGGAATGGGTGGCCTTTCCCTTCCCTCGCTGCTTCAAGCAGAGCAAGTTGCTGGCATAAAAAAATCGCACAAAGCGGTAATCATGATTTACATGGCAGGTGCGCCTCCGCATCAAGATATGTACGATCTTAAGATGAATGCGCCTGCTGATATTCGTGGCGAGTTCAAACCGATCAACACGAATGTTCCCGGCATCCAAATTTCCGAACATCTGCCCAAGCTAGCCTCGATCATGGACAAGCTTGTGCCCTTGCGTTCGGTTTATGGTTCACCAAGTGGTGATCATGATTCCTTTATTTGTTACACCGGTCGTACCGTAAAAAACCAACCTCAAGGCGGCTGGCCTTCGCTTGGTTCGTCGATTTCAAAGATACTAGGCTCAAGTAATAATTCAGTTCCTCCTTTCATTGGGCTGGCCCCCACTGCTGGCCATCCGCCTTATGGTTCACCCGGTCATCCAGGATACCTTGGCATTGCCAACGCTGCATTCAGGCCATCTGGCCCAGTAAAAGATAACATGGTGCTGGATAGCATTAAATCTTCGCAACTTACCGACAGACGATCATTGCTTTCAAGTTTTGATGCAATGCGCAGGGATCTAGATTCCCGCGGCTCAATCGATGCCATGGATTCCATCAGCCTTCAGGCACTTGAAATACTTACTTCTAGCAAGCTGATGGATGCGCTGGATCTTTCCAAAGAACCCTCGAGCGTTCGTGAAAAATTTGGCAAGGGCGATTCGAAAAACTATGGCGATGGCGCACCACGAAACATCGAACATTTCCTGATGGCACGCAGACTCATCGAAGCAGGCGCACGGGTGGTAACCCTAAATTTTGGCCGTTGGGATTTCCATAGCAACAACTTCAGCGAATGTAAAAACACCCACTTCCCCATGTTTGATCATGCGATGCATTGCCTGATTACAGATCTGCATCAACGAGGGTTGGATAAAGATGTTGCTGTTGTTGCCTGGGGCGAGTTTGGCAGAACGCCACGCATTAACAAAGATGCTGGCCGTGATCATTGGCCACAGGTTGGTGGTGCCCTACTGGCAGGGGGCGGCTTCCGCAGTGGTCAGGTGATTGGTTCAACCGATCGAGATGGGGGCAGCATTGCTTCCCGGCCTGTTCATTTCGGCGAGGTTCATGCCAGCCTTTATCAGCACTTTGGCATCAACCCTCATACCACCGCACTCAAGGATCACGCAGGCAGGCCGCATTATCTGGTGGATGAATGGAACGCACTTCCCGAACTTGTTTGATCTAGTTAACTAGAAATCAAACAAGTAATCAGAGGTCGCAGCTTATTTAGCACCGAATATCTTTTTCAGAGCCTCGGCTTTAAGCAGCCTTTCAAAGTAATTAAGCATTTGCGTAGGAACAACTTTTTCCCTTACATCAACCACGCCTGCAATAATGTAGAAGCCCATTTCGTCGGTGGTACTTTCGCCAAGGAAAACAGTTTTCGCAGGGTGGAAGGGGTTCTGGGGATTACTGGTTGAATTATCAAAAATCCATTCGTTATGAATCGTAGTCCCTTTGGGTAACGCAACATATTCAATTGGATAATAACGTTGCTGCCAGTTGAAATCCCAGTTCTTGATTTCAAATAATAGAACCTTTTCCGTCGAACCGGGAAGCGAATAGTAAAGTCGTGATTCCGTTGCAAGCCTGTGGGCATGGGGTGAAAAAGTAAAAAGCTTAATATCTTCATTTAGAACTACAGAGCCGGTGGCTTTATACTTTTTAACCCCCGCAGGAATGATGGTAAAAGTGGTATCCACCAGATAACTCTTGATGAACTTGGTAGGCGGTTTTTTTGTCAGCCACAGGCCTAGTTTAGAACGATCCACCTCTTGCTTGCCATTGCGATGGAAATGCATCTGCATGAAGATATCACATTGAGGCGGCAGGATATAAGCAGTATCTGGAGGGGCAGTAATAGGATCAACTGCAGGAACCCAGCCACCAAGGCCAGAGCCTGGATTATCCTGATTGCGTTTCACCTTCGAAGGATCGGGAATAAATCCAAGCCCCATACCGGAGTTATATCCCGGGCCCCAGTCGCCAATTCCGTTTGCCGGCGGGGTCGAATTGCCTAGTTTTTTTTGCGCATCCATCAACATCCCCGTGCCATCATAAAAGTACAAGGAGTGATGAACAATCTTGGGGTTACCAGGAATAAACTGTGTTTTTCTTATAAACAGTTCTTCCTTGTTGTTTAGCGACATCACGATCGTACGATAATGATCCTCACCCAAGGGCCCGAGATGAAAATCTCCTGGAGATTCGAGAATAATATCAGGTGGGTTGTCATCATCCCATTCTTTAGAAGATCTAAACTTGGCTGGTGGTGGAACATCTTTTTTATTACCCATGGCACTTCCACCCTCAACCCACTTGTTGATGGTTTCAATTTCCTGCTTACTCATGCGGGGATCATGCCTTAAGGGAATGCTTTTTGTTGTTGGCTTCCATGGCGGCATCACCCCCGAAACCACATTCTCTTGAATTAATTCAGCCCAATTGTAGGCGTCCTTGAATGTCAACAACGGGAAAGGGCCCGCTTCACCCGGCCTGTGGCATTCCTGACAGTTCTTCTGGAGGATCGGTAATACATCACGGTAAAAAGTAACTTTGCCATCTTCAACCAAGGGTTTTTTAACCCTATCAAGCGGGCAACCCACTGGTTGCGTGTATTGGATTAATACTTCCTTATTTGCAAGCACATTGCTCAACGCTTCTTTAAGGTCATGGTTTTTTACAATCAAATTTCGAGTTGCACGATCTTCATGTTGATCATTTATCCTGCCAAAATAACGAAGCGTCATTGCACTATCGATCAAGTAAACTTGTGGCGTGATGTCTGCAAGAAATTGAGTTGATACAAAATGCTCGGGATCATAAAAGACCGGGAAGTTGATTTTGAATTCTTGAATATGATTTGCCAACTCCTTCGGCGACTCCACATCACAGCATACCCCAATGATGTTAACCTTCTTTTCCTTATATTTTTCGGCTAACTCGATCAATTCAGGCGTTTGCCTGTTGGATATCGGGCACTGAAAATTCAAAAAAGCAACAATAGTGGCATTGGCGCCCCTAAGCTCTTCGATTGTTTTTTTCTCTCCTGTAACACTAACAAAAGTAATGTTCTCAATTTTTTTATTTAACTTGATGAGGGCGGAAAGAGTTTGATTCGAAGCGTTTTGTTCTGGATCATTTTGCTCTTTCTTTTCCTGCGCTAAAATAACCGACATCCCAAGCGCCAAACCAACCATACTTACAATCGCAAAAAGAATTCTCATTCGTTCGACCCTTTATAATAACTTTATTAATCACAGATTATTGGTTACCATTTAGGCAACGATATAAATTACGGGCTTACTTATAATAACATTATATCGTGCTTTTTTAAAAGGTTTCATTTATGCTCCCCTTATTTTTTTCCTTTTTACTCGCCTTGCCTGCGGACCCTGTAACCGTTTTAGAACCAGACAGGGTTTTTGATGGCGTTTCTTCGATTCATGAAGGATGGATTGTCGTAATCCAAGGCGAAAAAATACTCTTTGCAGGCCCAAAAACCAGCTTTAAACAGCCCACCAATGCCCAGATTCTTCTTCTACCAGGCACCACCCTAACACCAGGGTTGATCGATGCTCATTCCCACCTATTATTACACCCATATGATGAGGCAAAATGGGAAGATCAGGTATCGAAAGAGCCACTTGCAGAACGCATTAGCAGGGCCACCGTCCACGCCCGTGCCAATTTACTAAGTGGTTTTACCACGCTGCGAGATCTCGGCACTGAAGGCGCCCACCTTGCTGATGTAGGCATCAAATCTGCAATTGAAAAGGGAATTATTCCCGGCCCAAGATTATTGGTGACCACCCGTGCCATTGTTGCAACGGGAAGCTACGCCCCCAGAAACTTCGCCCCAGAATGGCGCATACCTCAAGGCGCCAATGAAGCCGATGGCGAGAATCTGCGCACCCTAGTTCGTAGGCAGATTCGCGAAGGTGCTGATTGGATTAAAATCTACGCAGATACACCCCATGGCTTAGGGCCAAACCCAAGGCCCGCTTTCTCAATCGAAGAATTAAAACTCGTTGTGGCAACCGCTGCAGATGCTGGCGTCAAAGTTGCAGCACATGCCCAATCGAAAGAAGGAATGAAGCGAGCCGCCCTCGCAGGTGTTGCCACCATCGAGCATGGCGATGCAGGCGATATCGAAGTTTTTCGTTTGATGGCGCAAAAGAAAATAGGCTACTGCCCAACCCTCGCCACTGCGGAAGCCTACGCCCGTTATGAAGGCTGGAAGCCCAACTCCCCATCGCCCGCAGCGCTTGTCTCCAAAAAGGAAAGTTTCAAGGCGGCATTGGAATCAGGAGTGTTAATAGGAAACGGCAGCGACATCGGGGTATTTCCCCATGGGCAGGGCTATCAGGAACTTGAGATGCTGGTAAAATATGGCATGACTCCCCTGCAAGCCCTTCGCTGTGCAACCTCTGATGCTTCCAAATTACTT